>JAGOJE010000035.1 GCA_017995275.1 Rickettsiaceae bacterium
ATTATTAATAGCGGTTATTCTAAGTTTTTTTCTAAAAAATTATAGACCTTGTAAATCACCTGGGTATGGACCTTTTCTTTTTTATTATCTGAAGAACAAAGATGAGGTGTGATTCTGAATCCTGTATAGTAATTTAGATTGAATTAGGCATTTTAAAGAAGCAAGCAATGGCATCATAAAGTTGTGTAAATTTGCTATGTTATATTCGATCCATCTTTTCATATTAGCCCAGAATTTCTCAATTGGATTCAAGTCAGGCGAATATGGTGGTAAAAATATTAATCTACATCCAACAGACTCTATCAATTCTTTAGTTTTTTGAGATTTATGAAATGAAGCATTATCCATAATCACAATTTGACCAGGCTTTAACTCCTTGATTAAAAATTGCTCTACCCAGGCCTCAATTAGTTCGGTATTACACGAACCATTGAATACTATGGGCGCTATTGCTTTATGATTGACATAACCCGCTATAATATTCGTTCTCTGATAATATTTCCCACTCTTTTTGCCAAGCAGCTTCTCACTTCTTTTTCCCCAACCTCTGTTTTTGCAAATACTCATATCAATGCCGCTTTCATCAATATATACAAGCCTTGCAGGATCTATATCTTTTATGCTTTCTATGTAGCACTTTCTCTTTTCTTCATTTGCCTCCAGGTAGGAAAAGTCTTTTTTTTATAGCTATACCCTAATTTTCTTAACCAGTAACTTATTGTAAAACTACTTACATTAAACTTCTTTGCTGCTTCTTTTAAGGTCATATTTTCATTTGCTTTTACATATTCTTCAAGGCCATTTAGATCAATTTTCTTTTTTGACCCACCTCTAATTTTGGGTTGATAATTACCTTCTTCCTTGTATCTCCTATACCATCTGCCTATTGCTGATATACTTACTTTAAATAATTTGCTAGCTTCCTTGTAATTCCTTCCAGAATCTAAATATTCTATTACTCTTTTCCTTAAGTCGTTGCTGTAACTTTTTGTCATTTTTATTTTTATAATAACAAAAAATTATATCTAATTCAACCTAATTTACTATAGCAGAACACTTGTTCATAAATGTAAAATGCTCTGCACCATCTATTACAATGAGCTCTGCACCTTTGATACCCTTAGCATAAAACTCAGCATTTTCCTTTTTGGGTGCGATGCGATCTTGATCTCCAACGATGATCAGTGTAGGAACATCAGCTTCTTGTAGTCCCTCTCTTGTGAATGCCTCTCCTAAATCTGGGGCTATAGAAATTGCAAGCTTAATGCGGTCATCTTTATAAGATTTTTCGGCTTTACTCCAATCAACGGCTCTTGCTTTTTCCGATGCGTATTTTGGCCAGTCGCTCCACCTTGCGTATTTATCATCCATAGTTTGTTTAAATTTATCTTTATCTGCTTTAATGCCACTAAGCCATAAGGCTGTTGTGCCACCTAATGAAAATCCTAAAGCAGCTATTTTCTCTTTATTAATTAGGTTACTCCATTCTGGATGATCCAATAGATGGGTTAATAATTCTGACATATCTAAAGGTCTTTGCCACATAGAGGTATAAACAAACAAATCGCTGTGGTCATAACTGGTATTAAATGTATGATCAATCATGGCAACAATATAACCTTTAGCAACTAGAGCTTCTGCAAGCCAAGAGTTACCAAAGCGATCTCCTTGAAACCCATGAGAAAAAATAACTAAGGGATGTTTTTGCTGACTATTCTTACAAGGCGGCTCTTTAGAATAATTTGTCCTCATCCATATTCCGTGCTGGATCTTCTTTTTTTCTGCTTTGCATAAGCTGGGGTAATAAATTTCAGCGACCAATGTTCTTCCTGAAGTTTTAGATACAAAATTAATCTCTTGCGTACTTACAGCAGCATGTGCATTGAAAGAAAATAAAAGTAGAGTAAATGCTATTTGAATAAATCGTTGTATCATATTTCTCAATCCTCTGAGTTCATGTTTATTCTATCAAAAATCTTTGTTAGTTGCTCAAAATATCTGGCATCACACCCATCCTCAAGTACCCAAGCCCACACTTTGCCTTTTCTTCCGTAAATGTTGATGATGTTGGAATAGAAGAGGTTCATTATGGCCTCTCTGTAGAAAATGGTTTTGCACCATCTTCCAAAATATTCAAATAATTACGATAGATATAAACTTTATCACGTTTCTTACCACTCACTTCTGCAAGTACTCCAATAGACTTCAAGTGATTTAATGCACTTCTTGCTGTTGGCTGAGTCATTTGCAATTCTTTGGCAAGGAGAGGAGCTGTCACTTGAGGTAGGCGTTTCATGTATTCAAGTGTTCGTTCACATGAAAATCTAGCGCGGCCTAAATGAGATATTTTCTCACTATCTTTTGCAAAAAGATCATTAATGCTTTCTGCTGTTTGAATAGCTTGTTTTGAAGATTTTTCTACACCAATGAGGAAAAATTCCAGCCACGCTTCCCAAGCGCCGGATTCCCTGACTTCTTGCAGAAGCTCATAATAGGTATGACGATTTTGCTTAAGATAAAGGCTTAAGTAAAGAATTGGTTCATCAAGCATACCATTCGTACATAGAAGCAAGGTTATGAGTAACCTACCAAGTCTACCATTACCGTCTAAAAAAGGGTGTATTGTTTCAAATTGAGCATGAGCCAATCCTGCTTTTATGAGAACTGGCAGGCTTTCATCATGAAGAAATCTTTCAAAATCACTAAGGCAATCACTTAAATGGTCCGCTGGAGGAGGGGCAAAAAGAGCATTGCCTGGCCTTGTACAACCGATCCAATTTTGTGATCTTCTAAACTCTCCAGGCGTTTGACTTGATCCTCTGCCTCCAGAAAGCAAAATACCATGTATTTCTTTTAAAAGTCTAAGAGATAAAGGAAAATCATCTTTTAAGCGCTCTAGGCCATAGTTTATAGCTTTGACATAATTAGACACCTCTTCCACATCTTCAATTGAGACTTCAGGTTTTTGATTATGTTCAAATAGTATTAGATCCGAGAAAGAGCTCTGCGTTCCTTCAATCTGACTTGAAAGCAAAGCTTCCTTACGTACATACATGTAGATAAAAAGAGCTGTATTAGGAATAGTCTTATGAATACTATTTAATTCAGCTAGCGCATGTGTTGCTTTTTCAAGATAAGGATAAAGCATCGTGAGTTCTATAGCTGGCTCAGGTGGCAATTTTGCAGGAACATATGCTTTATATGACTCACCGGAGATCTTTTGTGTAATATATATTCCTATTCTTTTATTCATAAGCCATCTTTTCTTAAACTTCCCACTTAAGAAACTATATCGGATTATCTTTTCTTAGTCAAGGGTGGTAAAGAAAAGATACGCACTTGAGGATGCTCCTTCAAAGAATCCAACATCCTTCATTGAAGTTTGTAATAACTGATCGCGAAGGTTTCTTGCTTTTTGCAAATACTCATGCGGAATAGGGCAGTCTTATCTAAAGCCATAAGCCAGTCTTTAATTAGATAGATTCTCGTTCTCTGTCTGGAAAATAATTTTTGAGAGATATGCCGAGCACCGCTCTTTCAATAAGCAACATTCTACCAGCTTTCGCTAAAGCTTCTCGCGTCAGTGCCTCATGATCAAGCCCCAGTTTTAAAATGATAGGGTTATCAGCCTGAAATCCTGACAGCACATAGTTGTAGGTAAGATTGGTGACTTCCTTCAAATCACGCAAATCGAGCCTTGAGGATGAATATTTTGGCTTTTCTCTATAAATCCTGATGATGTTTGATTGGAATGTTGTCATATATTACACATCAGTTGACTTATTATCGAATAAGTCAATATGCGATAATAAGAGGCGTTATTCTCATCGTACATCATTACTCCGAGCTATTATAACTACAACCCTAATTACCTTCTAAAAAATCTACAATATCAACAATACGATAAAAGTAAGGATTTGTGGCAACGGTATGAGCAACGCCGCTTAAATGGAGCAATACTGCAACCTTTGCAAATCCCTTAGACACTTTTAATCTTGATAGCTTTTCTTGCATTTCGCTAATTATATCGCTGCCAATTTCACGTCTTTTGAATTTAAATTCACAAATAAATAAGCTGTTCGTTTTAGTTTGCACCAGATAATCAATTTGGCAACCTTGTTGAGTTGTGGTTTTCGTCTGCCTATAAGGGCCGCTACGCACAATATCAACAGGTGAAATGCCTAATTTTTCAAGCAAGAGCGGGCGATTTTGTAAAAGCAATGCTTCAAGTTGCAATCCTATATGTGTTTCAAATCCAGGCATGGTAGATAGAGGCACTTGGTCGAATCCACCGTCTGCAATAGCCCCCAGATTTGGTTCTATGACTTTGAGATAAAACCTCATATAGGGATCTGAGATCCTATAAAGGCTTTGTTTTAATGGCTTTGCGGTTTTAAACGACCATAAGGATTGCTTGATAACAAAACCAGCAACAATCAGATGATCCATCATCACACCTAAAGTTCCACTTTGAGCAAATTCTGTGCTCCGCCTTATTTCTGATAAAGTTCTGGTGCCATCTTTAAGGCTATCTAGGATCTTCTTATATGTAGCACCCTTGCCATTAAAGAGGTCGTGAAAAATACGATCGAATTCAGTAACAAGCAATCCGCTTTTCTCAAAAGCAAGTTGTTTGATGTTATCATCAGCCGTCATACCAGGATTAAATTGCTCTAAGTACCATGGCACACCACCAACAATGCTTAGTATTTTATACATATCATAATGAGAAAGCTGCATACCGAGCGTTCGTAAAAACTCAGCGCTTTCAGGAATGGATAGTGGCTCTAAGCTAATGGTTAAATTGACTCTACCAAAGAATGCTGTGCTCTTTAGGATATTTTCTTCAATCCAGGTTGATACTGATCCGCAAAACACAAGCATCATATGAGTGGTTTGTTTATCCCACCAAGCCTTGAGTTTAGGGATGAAGCTAGGGTCTTTTGATCCCATCCATGAAATCTCATCAAGTAGAATGATGTCACCTGGCTTAATATGAAGACTTAAATGCTCAAAGGCGTCACTCCAATCTAGAAAAGTCATAGGTGGGATTTTTAGCATTAATGATAATTGACGCGCAAAATTATCCCTTTGTTGCTGCGTAGAAATGCCATCTTCCGGCGCAAGACCTGCGAAACTCCAAAATGTTTGAGCATTAGATATTTTGGCAAATTCTCCTATAAGCCTGCTTTTCCCAATTCTTCTTCGCCCCTTTACGACTACAAGGCTACGAGTTTCCTTTTCATATAAAGCTTTTAGCCGCTCTATTTCTACCTTACGGCCAATAAACACTGGACTGGACATGGTAACCTCTATTGTGCTTAAGATATACTATATAGTATCTTGCGCACTAACTTAAGTCAATAAAAAATGCTCAAGATGATGTTTTTAGCTTCTTGAGATTTGATAGCTCCATCGCTTATTAGTTAGTCATTTAAGATGCTTCTTCCTCACCGCTACTGGGTAATGTTGCTTGACTCTTTCTGGGTGTTTCATATAATCAAACTCAGAATACCACAACATGGCTAAATAATTTTCTATAACTAACCAAAGCGGATAAAAATCATGAAATCAATCGAAGACAGACCAGCTCCATTTATTAGTGGATGGAAAATGATTCCTATAGTTATTTTAGTAATCTTTATCGCTTATATGATAGAACCAATGATTGTTGTTCCTATTCTGGTAATTGGTTTCTTTCTTCTTTCTGGATTTTCTACAATTCAACCGAATGAAGCGCAAGTTGTTACTTTTTTTGGAAAATATGTGGGAACAATAAAAGAGAATGGATTTATATATACAATTCCATTTTCTTGGAGCGAAAGAATTCCGCTAAAATTGATCAACTTTGTTACAGACCATCTGAAAGTGAATGATAAAAATGGTAATCCTGTAGAAATAGGGGCTGTGGTTGTATGGCGTGTTTCAGATGCTGCAAAAGCGTCTCTTAATATTGATAATTATAAAAGTTTTGTGATTAACCAAAGCGACATTGCCGTTCGGACTCTTGCAGCTCATTATCCATACGATTCCGAGAATGAACCATCACTCAGGGGAAACATCGATGAGATTGCATTAAAATTAAAAAATGTCCTGCAGGAAAAGCTATCATTAGCTGGAATAGTTGTAGAAGAAACAAAATTAACACATCTTGCTTATGCTTCAGAAGTTGCAACAGCAATGCTTAAGCGTCAACAGGCTGTAGCAGTCTTTGAGGCTCGTCAATATATGGTAAAAAATGCTCTAGCTATAATTGATGAAGTTATAAAACATTTTGAAAAAAACAATGCAGTAAAATTCTCTGAAGATAAAAAAGCAGAGCTTATAAACAGCCTTTTAATCGTTATGACTTCTGACAAAGAAGCTAACCCAGTTTTAGCAATAGGGAAATGACCCGGGCTATAAAGGCCTTCCTTGTTTGTCACTATCAGGCGGAATTTTCATTGTTGTATGCGCCCGCTCGACATTTTCTGGGTTTTGCGCATTACTTACCTTAGATATAAACTCACCAATTCCAGAAGTCGCACTCAAAGCTTCTTCTTGAAGGCTTTTTGAAGCTATATATTCCTCAACTTTGCTTTTCATAGATGGGCATGCTCGTGTGATTTTATCTTGATATTTCTGAATTGTATTCACATCAACACCGCCCTCCAAAAGAAGATTTAAGGCTTTTGTGAAGTCATCTGGATATTTTAAGATCGACTTAACCAAACTATCGTCCATTTTAAGCTCCACGGCAACTTTGACAAAACTTTTGAGGCCCTTTTCATCTATCCCACGCAATAATAGCAGATCAGAAAATTGCAATTCCATTCCACAATCTCTAGAAACCTCAATCAGTACTTTTAATATATTGGGGTTGTTATCTCTGATAGCATACGAAATGAGAGCTCTGTGCTCTGTCTCACAAAAATAATCATCTTCTTGTTTGTTGTGTAGAAAATTATAAATGTTTTTATATTCACTTGCGCATTCTAAAAATTCGTCTTTATTGGCACTAGCGCTTGAGCTAGCTAATGAACGATATAGCAATTTAAAAGCAAGAGCCTTACCATCTTTGCTTGACCGAGAATCATTAACGATTGATTTTACTATATTAAGATTTTGATTGTTGGCTGCATAGTGGACTAGATTCCCATTGTTATATAAATATAAAACATCTCGTAAGGAAAATTTATTCTTATAAGCCAGAAAGGCTTCATCTGACAAAACTCTACTGTCTCGCTCCCCACAGTCAAGAATAGTAGATAAATTAATATTGTAAGACTTCCACTCAGGTGATAGAAGAATATCAAATCGTTTTTGCGGACAAAATAATAACGACCTTAATGATTGTAACCTCCAAATATTTTGTAACTCTTTTGAAGCAATTTTCTCTTCAAGCACTAAAACTCTATCTAAAACTTTCTTTTCCTTTATCTCTTTTAAACTAACCAAGCCCGAAACACAAGCTTCTGCAACAAACTCTCTTTGGATTTCTGTTAAATTTAATACCGTTGATAATTCATTGAACTTTTCTAATGTTTGATTGTAATAATTACCACCCTCTTTAAACAAATTTTGCAATATATTTGAATCAAAGGACGCTTGAGAAAAGGTATAAAAAATTTTAACAGCCTTTTCTAAACTTTCTTTATCACTTATCTCCACCTCAAAATGGACTCCGGAGTCATTAAAATCGTTTGAAATTCGGTTATAATTGATAAAATTATCAAAGAAAATTTTTCCGTAATTACATACATTGTTCCATCGGTAGTCCTCATTACCTCCATATAATTTATAAGAGATCTTGTATTTTTTCTTGTTCAAATCATATTTGATTGCAATATTGCCTGAATGATCTCTTAATGGAATATTATAGCTCAACTCAATCTCGGGATATATAAATTTACTACTAATGAGATACGGAAGTTTTTGACTATTTATGCCAATATCTGATTCACCTTTTTCAACAAGCTCTTTCAGCTTTTGGATTTCAGCTGGATATTGTAATTTTACTCTCTCCATTATACGAGAATTATATCTACCAATAGAATCAAGACATGTTTGGTGTATTACTGTATGGATATCAGCAATTTTTTTTATTGAACGTATATTTGTCTGCGCATAATTAACAGAGAACTCTCGAGAAATATCCAAATCTGATACTGATAAACTTTGTTTTTTGTACTCTAAAATTTCTTTTATATTAGATTTTATATTGTTGACATTGTAAGGACTATCACCTTCTACTTCATAAATAATTTTATTCATTACACCAGAAAACTCCTTCACCATTTCGCCAAACATTGCTACCTGCTTCATTTTTTCAGATTCTGTTTGGTACTGACTCGAAGTTTGTAAAGACTTGATTGATAAATCAATTATATCAATCATACGATTAACTTTATCTAAAAGAATCATCCCGCTGATATCAT
>JAGOJE010000036.1 GCA_017995275.1 Rickettsiaceae bacterium
AGACGAATCCAGAACTATTTGCCACTATGACCGAAGTAGATAAAGTTATGGGCAATGAAGAAAAACTTCATCCGCAAAATTACCTATTTACTGAGGAACGTGTTCTTGTGAATGACATAATGTCCGTTACAGAAACTGCGGAACATATGATAAGTCATTTTGACGGTAGATCCAGAGCCTTTGTTCAGGTGCAAAATGGATGTAATCATAGATGTACATTTTGTATAATACCATATGGACGCGGCAATAGTAGATCCGTTCCTATGGGGGGGGTGTTTAACCAGGTTAAAAAGCTTGTGCAGGAAGGGTTTAAGGAGATAGTCCTCACTGGAGTAGATGTTACATCATATGGGCCTGATCTTCCTGGTTCCCCAACATTTGCTCAAATGATTAGGCGCCTTCTAGCTGCTGTTCCTGAGCTTCCAAGACTTAGGCTTTCATCAATAGATGTTGCGGAGATAGACAGTGAATTATTTGATCTTTTTGCTAATGAAAAGCGTATGATGCCACATTTGCATATAAGCCTGCAAGCCGGGGATAATATGATACTCAAGCGTATGAAAAGAAGGCATGATAGAGAGCAAGTGATAGATTTTTGTACTAGAATGAGAAAAGCTAGGCCAGATATGGCATTTGGGGCGGATATAATAGCCGGATTCCCAACGGAAACTGATGAAATGTTTGAAAATACTAGAAGGCTTATTTCAGAAGCAGGGGTTCAATATTTGCATGTGTTTCCTTATTCTGAAAGAGATGGCACTCCTGCTGCTCGTATGCCGCAAGTCCCAAAATCTGTTAGGCAGGAAAGGGCAAGGGTTTTAAGGGAAGAGGGCGATAGAGAGTTACAAAGATTTATGCAGAAAAATCTAGGAAGAATAGCCGATGTTATAATGGAAAAAGATGGTTATGGACATAGCGAGAATTTTATTAGCGTGAAGGTTTTAGGGATCACTGAGCCTGGGCAATTAGCAAAAGTGAAACTTACTTCTGTGGAAAATGGATATATGATTGGAGAGTTAGTTTAGAAGCTGCTGAAAATCTATAATATGTCCAAAATAGCTGCTATCTGAAACTGCATCAGTTATTCCGCTTTCATGTATTAATACAGGAACTACAGCAAAGCCTCGTGGGACTTTTAAGTTGGAGAGTTTTGTTTGCATTTCATTTATTATATCGGCGCTAATTTCCTTGCGTGAAAATTTTATTTCACATGCAAATAAGGTTCCAAAACGAGTTTGTATTAGGTAATCTATTTGGCATCCAGCGGAAGAAGAAGTTTTTCTCTGGAAAAATGGATTGTCACACACTACATCCTGTAGTTTGATATTAAGTAGTTCTTTTATCTTTTTCCTATTTCTAAGTATAAGGTTTTCAAACTGTAGTCCCATTACTGCATTCCAGCCAGGCATATTAGATATCATTGAAAATTCATCGTTATTTCCAGACAGAATTTTTTCCTTTTCTGGCTCTATATATTTTAAGTAAAACCTTATATAATTATCACTGAGTCTATAATTGCTAAGGCGAGACATTGTTCCATCTTTAATTTTCCAACTATAATCTCTGCTGATAAAAGATGCTTCTATAAGATTATCTAGATATTTGCTTAGTGCTCCACTTTTTACATAATCTATATTTTTTGCAATTTCATTAAGATCGCACGATCCGGATTTTAGTCTTTCTAGGATTTTTTTGTAAATTTCTCCTTTGTTACCGAATAGGTCATGGAAAATTAGGTTGAATTCATTAAAAAGTACGGATGTTCTATCAAAGAACATTCTGCTGATGTTGTCATCTGCTGTTAATCTTCCATCTATTTGCTCGAGATACCAAGGCACTCCTCCTGTGCAGCTAAGTATTTTAAATTTTTCATGGGCAGAAAATTTAAAATTTAGAGCTTCTAAAAACTCATTGCTTTCGGAAAGTGAGAGTTCTTCAACTTTTAAATATAAGGATATTCTGCCAAAAAAACCTGTGCTTCTTATTATATTTTCTTCAATCCAGGTTGATACTGATCCACAGAGAATAAATATGAGTCCATTTATTTTGCTAAAAGCCATGTCCCAGGAGTTTTTAAATTTTCCAAGAAATGTAGGATCCATTGATCCCATCCATGATATTTCATCAAAAAGTAGTACATATTTCCCGGTTTTTATATTTTCATATAATAAGTCAAAAAGATCTGACCAGTCGTATGATGTGACTCTTGGGATTCCTAAGGATTTAGTAAGCTGCAGCGCAAAAGCATCGCGTTGTTTTTGCTCGTTTACGCCATCTTCTGGCGGAATTCCTGAAATTCTTATAAATTTTTTGCCTTTAGCAAATTCTTCAACCAACCTGCTTTTGCCGATTCTACGCCTGCCTTTTATAACAACAAGATGTGCTCTTGCTTTCGATAATCCCTCTAGTTTTTCTAGCTCTTTCTTTCTTCCTATGAACTTCATAAATACTCATATCAATTTACACATAATTACGAATTATAGATTATGTGTAAAATCCGCGCCACAAAAATTTTACACAAAATTGCAAATTATGGATTATGTGTAAAATTAGTAGTGTCTATTCAGTTCCTTGGTGAGTGTCGTCACGGATCGCGGCTTGCAAAGCTCGCTGGTCTGGGGTGATAGTTGGGGTTTTTAGTCCACCCTCATGAATAGATACCGCCCTGAATTATTGAGAGCTTGTGTACACAAAAAAATAAAACCCCAGCAGAAATAGCCCTACAGCCCCAACTGTCAAACTCGGTAAAATGGTCCGCAGAATTTTGTTTATGGAGCTTTTTATAGAAATTGCAGTATGTTGCGCTAGATCCTTAAATTTACCCCATTGATTTTTTCCTTAATCTTTAAGAGTATAGTGCAAATGTGTTCAATATACCGCTTCCGGCTAAATCATATTTTATGCCATTAAAAAGCTTGCGGTAATGGTTCTATAGTAATATTATCCCACGAAGTAAGTGTTTATTATAAGTGCTGTAGATGGAAAATAACAAAGAGCAAAAGCAAAGGCCAACTTCTCCGCATCTTGGAATTTACAGTCCACAGATTAGTTCTGTTTTGTCAATTTTTCATAGAATGACGGGAGTTGTGCTTTTTTGCTCTATGTCCTTACTGGTATGGGGTTCGATTTTCTTCGCCCTTAGCGATTTTGATACATCATTTACAAAAACTTTTGCTTTTTCATTCGTTATAAAGTTTATCGCCTATTCTCTGAGTTTTGTATTTTTTTATCATCTATCTACTGGAATAAGGCATTTGATTTGGGATATGGGATATCTTTTATCAAAACGCGCCTTGCATATTACTGGCTGGCTTGCAATATTTTCCTCTATAATTTTTACATTTTTGTTTTGGGTGTTCATATGAAATATGCTGAAAGAAGTAAATTATCTAGGGCAAATTCTTCTGGTGCAAGTCACTGGTGGCATCAGCGCATTACTTCTATTATTATGGTTCCTCTTACAATTTGGTTGGTGTATTTTTCTTATATTTTATATCAGCTCGATCCGCCTGATATTCTTAAAATACTACATATACCATATAATGTAGTAATGATAGAAATATTCTTAGTGACTGTTTTTTACCATTCAGCTCTTGGTATGCAGATGGTGATTGAAGATTATGTTAGCAATCTTAACATAAGACATTGCCTGATTCTTGCCTTATATATCTTTGTAACTGTAACTGTTATATCATCTATGATAGCATTATTATTTTTGATGATTATTTGAGTGTAGCTATGGCATATAATATTATAGATCACGAATATGATGTTGTAGTTGTTGGTGCTGGGGGAGCTGGTCTTAGGGCAACTTTAGGAATGGCCGCAGCAGGCCTTAATACAGCTTGTATCACAAAGGTTTTTCCAACGAGAAGTCATACCGTTGCTGCGCAAGGGGGTATTAGTGCTGCACTTGGTAATATGGGGGAAGATGATTGGCGCTGGCATATGTATGACACTGTAAAAGGGTCCGACTGGCTGGGCGATCAAGACGCAATAGAATATATGTGTAAAAATGCTCCAGCAGCGATTATAGAGCTTGAGCATTATGGAGTGCCATTTTCTAGAACAAAAGATGGCAAGATATATCAACGCCCCTTTGGTGGAATGACTACTAATTACGGCGATGGAGAGCCAGCTCATCGTACTTGTGCGGCTGCAGACCGCACGGGGCATGCTATTTTGCATACATTATATCAGCAATCCTTGAAACATAAGGCAAAATTTTTCATTGAATTTTTTGCACTAGATTTGATTATGGATGATGGGGAGTGTTGTGGTGTAATAGCTTGGAATTTAGACGATGGAACTATTCATCGGTTTAGAGCTCATAGCGTTGTTATAGCAACTGGTGGATATGGCCGTGCATATTTTTCAGCGACTTCTGCTCATACATGTACAGGAGATGGTGGGGGCATGATTATAAGGGCTGGCCTGCCACTTCAAGATATGGAATTTGTACAATTTCACCCTACTGGCATATATGGATCTGGCTGCCTTATAACAGAAGGTTCGCGCGGGGAGGGGGGGTATCTTGTAAATTCTGGAGGTGAGCGTTTCATGGAAAGATACGCTCCACATGCTAAAGATCTAGCTTCTAGGGATGTAGTATCAAGAGCTATGACTATGGAGATAAGAGCTGGCCGTGGAGTCGGGGTGAAGAAGGATCATATATATCTTCATTTGAATCATCTAGATCCAAAAATACTTCATGAGAGATTGCCAGGTATTTCAGAAACCGCTAGGATATTTGCTGGTGTGGATGTTACAAAACAGCCAATTCCCGTGATTCCTACAGTACATTACAATATGGGAGGTATTCCAACAAATTACCATACGGAAGTGCTGGATGCTAAAGGCAATGTGGTTCCTGGGCTTATGGCTATAGGCGAAGCTGCTTGTGTTTCTGTCCATGGTGCGAATCGTTTGGGATCTAACTCTTTGCTTGATCTTGTAGTATTTGGAAGGGCTGCAGCTATAAGAGCTTCTTCTATGATAAAACCTGGGGGAGCTCATAAAAAACTCTCAAGCGATGTTACTGGAAAAATTCTTGAAAGATTTGATAGCATAAGAAATGCAAATGGTTCTACTTCCGTTTCTTCTCTCCGGGGCAACATGCAACATGTTATGCAAAATCACGCTGCAGTTTTTAGAACTGAAGAAACTATGAAAGAAGGCGCTGATAAAATAGATGCTTTGAATAAAAATTATGAAGATATAAAGGTATATGATCGTTCAATGATATGGAACAGTGATCTTGTGGAAGCTTTGGAGCTTGATAATTTGCTAGGGCAATCCGTTGTTACTATGCATTGTGCTCTTGCTAGGAAGGAAAGTAGAGGCGCGCATGCTAGAGAGGATTATCCAGAAAGAGATGATGAGAAGTGGATGAAGCATAGTCTTGCTTGGCTTGATGGTAATTCTAAGCTGCAAATTGGCTATAAAAATGTCGTTTTGAATAGTTTAACTGATGAGGTAAAGTCGGTACCTCCTCAAAAGAGGGTGTATTAATCATGGTAGAGATGAGATTGCCACCGAATTCCAGGGTGAAAGAAGGAAAGGTTCACAACAAAGTTACCGATAGGAAAAAGATCAAAAAATTCAAAATTTATCGTTATGATCCAGATTCTGAAGATAATCCGCATATTGATAGCTACGAACTAGATTTGGAAGATTGCGGGCCGATGGTTCTGGATGCCCTTATAAAAATCAAAAATGAAATAGATCCCACTCTTACATTTAGGCGTTCTTGCAGAGAGGGAATTTGCGGGAGTTGCTCCATGAATATCGATGGAACAAATACTTTAGCATGTACGAAGCCTATTGATGAAGTAAGTGGAGATGTAAAAATATACCCACTCCCTCATATGAAAGTGGTGAAGGATTTGGTTCCAGATCTTTCTCATTTTTACCAGCAATATGAATCTGTTGAACCATGGCTTAAAAGCGATGATTCTCCTCAAAAAGATTCTGAAAGGCTTCAATCTGTCGAAGATAGGGAAAAACTTGATGGTTTGTATGAATGTATATTATGTGCATGTTGCTCTGCTTCTTGCCCGAGTTATTGGTGGAATGGTGATAAATATTTAGGTCCTGCTGTTTTGCTGCAAAGCTATAGATGGATAGTAGATAGCAGAGATGATAAAAAGAATGAAAGGCTAGAGCTTATGGATGATTCATTCAAGCTTTATCGTTGCCATACAATAATGAATTGTGTGCAAACTTGTCCGAAGGGTTTGAATCCGGCAAAGGCTATAGCAGAAATAAAAAAGGAAATAATATTAAAGAAGTAAGATTATGTTTGAATGTTTTCCTAGATTTGACATTGGTGGAGTGGAGCTTAGAGAAATCAAATCTGAAAGTGATGGTCCAGCTTATTACGCTTATATGAATAGGCCAGAGGTAAAAGAATTCATTACTCATGATAATGTTCCTGTGGATCTTGCGGCAGCGGTTGATGATCTAAATTATTGGGGAGGCTTGTTTAAAAGGCGTAGTAGTATCTATTGGGCGATTGCCCTTTCTGAGACAGGTCAAATGATAGGGACTATTGGTTTTAATGCTTGGAATAGAACTCACAATAGATCTGAAATAAGTTACGATCTGGATCCAATATGTTGGGGGCATGGTATAATGCATAGAGCAATGGAGAGGATATTAGAATTTGCTCATGTTGAAATGAAAATGATGCGTGTGCAAGCAACGGTAGTTACAGAAAATTCTCGTTCTATAAAGCTTTTAGAACGTATGAATTTTGAGAAAGAGGGAGTGCTTAGGAAATACGAAATAGTAGCAGGCCAGCATAGAGATTATTATATGTACTCAAAAGTTTGGTGAAATAACATCTGATAAATTGTTGTATTTGTAGCACTAATCAAAAAATTATCTTTTCATTAAGCGATAACATACTTATTTAGCTATATCTCTTGTAATTTTTATGTTTAAATAATTAAAAAGCGTGCTGGAATGAGACACATACACTGTCATCCTCGCGCAGGCAAGCTTAGCGAGCCGTGATCCGGGATCCAGCACTACAATGCGCCACTCTGTGGCTCTTTTTTTGGCACTAGATTCCGGCTCAAGGCCGGAATGACACACACTGTCATCCTCGCGCATGCGGGGATCCAGTGATTAAATTGCCATGAAGGTGGTGCTTTTTTACGTGGATTCAGGCTCAAGGCTTGAAGTATAATTATAAATGAGGTTTATATGTGGCCGTTTGATCCTATGTTACGTTTTGCAGCTGAAAATGGCTGGACAGGAATAGCGAAATTCGCTCTTTTCCGCGGTGCGGATGTGAATGGTAAAATCTATTTGGGTAAGGTTAAAGAATCCGTTTTAGGTTTTGCTATAAAATCTCAAGATGAGGGTATGCTAGATTTAGTTTTAGAAAAAATGGGTGATGGTGTTGACTGTGTGGAAGCTTTAGAAAAAGCTATCCATTATAGTAATGGATTTGTTCTAGGTAAGGTTTCTAGTAAAATTTCTTCTGAGCAGTGTGAAAGGGTTTTGAGATATATTGCTAAGAAAGGAAAGTATGAAGGTTGTGCTCTGGGCGCAGATAAAGAGCCCCATCAAAATATTAGAAACAGTATTGGTGAATTTTTGGTTGATAAAAGTTCTCCGGACTGTTTGAATGGAGTATTTCTTTCTTTATTAGACAATGGGTGGTTTAATACTGCTAGAAAGATAGCTCCAAAAATGAATCTTAATTTAATCAATGAAGGAAAAAATTACTGGAAAACTCTATTAATGCAATCTCTAAATAACTCCAAGAAGTTAGAAATTCTAATTTTGGCTGGTGCTGGCAAAAGTTTAAACGATACTGATAACGAAGGAAAGACGCTACTTATGCATGCTGCCAATAGCCTAGAGTCTATGAAATTTTTATCTGGACAAAACGGTATAGATCTTAATCGGAAGGACAATGAAGGAAAGACGGCTCTTATGCATGCAGTTATTAAAGGAAATAATAGTGTTGTAGAACACTTATCTAAACTGAAAAATATAGACCTTAATCTGAAGGACAATGAAGGAAAGACAGCATTGGAGTATCTCGATGATAGTCAATTAGATCAAGAAAATGTTAAGGAGCTATTTGTTATAGAGAGTGCAAGATTAACAAGTAATGTAGCGAAAAAGCATCTTTCCCAACAGGCACAAGGCTCTATTCCAAAGAGTACTACAAATAGGGAAAGATCCCAATCAGTCTAAAAATACTCTTTCTCTAGCTCATCCAAAGTTCCTGAGGTGATTGCGAACCTTATATCACTCAACAATTTGTTCATGAATGTTACGTTATGTATAGTAAGGGCCTGCATTCCTAGCAGTTCCTTCGCTTTGAATAAATGATGCAGATAGCTTCTGGAGAATGTTTTACAGCATTTGCAGTTACATGATTC
>JAGOJE010000037.1 GCA_017995275.1 Rickettsiaceae bacterium
GCTATAACGCAGGATGCGCCATTTGCCAATGCTTGTTCTATATAATTATGGCCAGCCCCCATTGCTATGAATATGTCTCCAGGGAGAATGTCATTAGAGTTAAAATGGACGATATTTCCACTTGCCTCTGTTTCAATTTTTAGAGCTTTAGATAATTCAGATTTGGACCAAACTTTCATATTTTCTCCGTCAAAAATTTTCTAGCTATTTCAGCATCATCAAAATGTATTTTTGAAGTGCCAATTATTTGATAATCCTCATGCCCTTTTCCGGCTATTAGTAGAATATCACCTTTTTTCATTTCTGATATAGCATATTTTATTGCTTGCTCTCTGCCTTCTATTTGTACCTCATTAGGAGATCCAGTTACTATTTCGCTTCTTATGACTGCCGGGTCTTCTGTGCGTGGATTGTCGTCAGTTATTATTACATAGTCGGATAATTTTGCAGCGATTTCTCCCATTATTTTACGTTTTGTTTTATCTCTATCCCCTCCACATCCAAAGAGTGTTAACACCCTGGCTTTGCCGGCTATTTTACGAAGTTCTAATATAGACTTTTCTAGTGCATCAGGAGTATGTGCATAATCTACAAAAATATGATAATCTTTTGCTTTTGATTCCACCTTCTGCAATCTTCCTTTAGCTGCTTTTAATTTTCCTATTACAGAAAAGATTTCTTCAAATTCTATATTACTACCTGAGTGTTCAAGTAATAATGCGGCCATTATTATATTACTAGCTTGGAAACTTCCTAAAATGTCTGTAGCAAAATTATAGCTTTTATTTTTGTAAGAAAAACTTATTTCTTGGGACGTAATATCTTGTTTTATATCCGTTATATTTACGTCTCCACCAGATCCTACTGTTATTACTTTGCGTCCAGTGTTTTTAATATAGTTTACTATTTCTGATGCAAACTCCATATCCGAGCTCACAATGGCTGTGCCATCATCATTTAGATTTTCTGTAAAAAGCTGTAGCTTTGCTTTTTTGTAATTTTCAAATGTCTTGTGATAATCAAGATGATCGTGGGTTATGTTTGTAAATGCAGCAGCGGTAAGGTTTATTCCATATATGCGTCTTTGATCAATTCCGTGGCTTGATGCTTCGAAGATAAAATGATTTACTCCAGATGTTGCTGCTGCAGACATTATCTTATTCATAGATATAATATCTGGCGTTGTTAGAGATGGGATTTCTCCTGAGTCTTCCAATTTAACATTACTCGTAAGCCCCATTGTTCCAACTGATGTTGCCTTTAGGTTTAGTAAGGTGCAAAGTTCTACAAAATAATGTGCTATAGATGTTTTGCCATTAGTGCCCGTAACTGCAACTATATATTTAGGTCTTGTTTTAAAGAAAGATTTTGCAGCTTCTGCTAATGCTATTTTTACATCAGGTACTATTATATAATTTTTATAATTAGGATTTTCCGTAACTATGGCTTTTGCGCCTTTGTTTAGGGCTTCTTCTATATATTTTTCTGACTCAGGCGATGCAAAAAACAGATCCCCAGATTTTACCATTCTAGAATCAAAAGATATTCCAGTGATTTCACAATCAGTTTTTTCACTGTAGTAAGGTATAATTTCTTTCAAAAGCATAATTATGTCTCAGAATCAATCTGATAATCAACCTCTAGCTGCTCCTCAACTTCGAGGTTTGTATCATATGGCCTCATGCCATATAAAGCTGCTATTCTAGAGAGTATAGCTCCAGTGGCTGGGGCTGCGTTCCAACCTGCTGTAGCAAA
This sequence comes from Rickettsiaceae bacterium, assembly GCA_017995275.1. Taxonomy (GTDB): domain Bacteria; phylum Pseudomonadota; class Alphaproteobacteria; order Rickettsiales; family Rickettsiaceae; genus JAGOJE01. Next base: position 1,756 of record JAGOJE010000037.1, read on the forward strand.
ACCAAAGCTATTTTTACTTGGTTTTGGTTCATCTAACATAACTAGTACAACATATTTTGGATTTATGCTAGGCATTGTTCCAAAAAAAGAAGACATTCTGTTGTTGTTTACATAGCCTTTTCCTTCTCTTTTATTAGCTGTACCTGTTTTTCCTCCAACGAAATATCCTGCAACTTCAGCTTTTTTCCCTGTGCCTTTTGAAACAACAAGGCGTAATAATTTCCTCATTGCGTCAGATGTAGATTCATCGAGGACTTTTTCGCTTGTTTCTGCGCCGTCATCTGTTTTTTTTACAAGCTTTAATTTATGCATATAACCTCCATTAACTACTGGAATCATAGCTTGTACGAAATGCAGCGGACTTATTGATACACCATATCCATAAGACATTGTTGTAAGAGTTATATCACTCCAGTCCGAAGTTTTTTGAAACAATGGGTAGCCCCGTTCTGGTATATCCAATTTTACTTGGTCCAATAATCCGAGTTTTTTGTAATATGACCGGAATTTTTCCTGGCCTATTTCAAGTGCAATCTGTGTTGATCCTATATTGGATGAATTTAAAAATACGTCTGCTACACTATGCCAACCTTCTTCCTTGTGATAGTCTTTTACCTGGAATTTACCAACTCTGAAATTGCTTAAATTATAAGCGTCGTGCAAGGTTATAGTTTTTGAGTCAAATCCTACTGCTAGTGTTATGCATTTCATTATTGACCCGAGTTCGTATATTCCAAGGCTAGCCCTATTGAATAATTGCTCGTCATTTGCTTTTGATGGGTTGTGTGGGTCAAAATCTGGTTTGCTCACTAGCGCTAATATCTCGCCAGTATTTGGGTCAGCAACTATTCCAACGCCCCCTGTAGCATTGAATTCAGCTATTACTTTGTCTAATTCTTGGCTTACTATATTTTGTACTCTTATGTCTAAAGTAAGCTGGAGTGGGGTATCTTCACCTGTTTCGTCGTGATTATCATGATTTAGAAAATCATCGAAATTTTTTTCTATACCGGCAAGGCCTTTTCCGTCTCTGCCCACATGTCCTAAAATATGTGAAGCAACTGTTCCATATGTATATAACCTGCGTTCTTCATTCTCAAAATATAGCCCAGCGATTCCAAGATCATGTATTGTCTGTTGCTCTTTTGGAGTTAGGTCTCTTTTGACCCATACAAAGGTTTTTCCATCTTTTTTTAATTCACTGATTAGCTTATTTTTATCTATACCAGGAACTGCTTTGGCAAGTTTTGTTATATCTTTTTCTATATCTATCATATGTTGAGGATTAGCAAAAACTGATGATGCCGGAATGTTTACAGCTAGCAAATTATTGTTTCTATCAACTATTTCCCTGCGTGATACATTTTTGGCAAAATATCCTTTCTTTTCTGCGTGGTGGCTCAGAGCTACGCTGAGAACTCTATAACTAACTGTAGTGAAGAAAAAACCAAATGCGGCTGCAACTATTGTAAGCCTCATATATATAGATTTTTGAGAATTATCCCAGCTTGTAAGGCCTGATGTTATGGTATGTTGGTTGGTTTTTATCCACTCTCTTAATGTAGAAAAAAAACTACCAAATATCCTCATATAACTTTACCTTTTGTGGGATATTTCTGTAACATGGCTTTTAGGGCGTTTATATCTCCATACTACTTTTTTAGGTTTTGGTGTGGGGGTAGTAATTTTTTCGGAAACGCTAACTATATCTTTTTGTTCTTTGCTTTCTTCATCATCTTTCAAAGGATCTTTAGTCATTTGTTCTGTTTTGATTGATGTGAGATTTAAATATTTATCTACTAATTTTGCAATTCTTCCAGGGGATTGTAAATAGGCATATTCAGCTTTCAATATATTTATGCTGTTTTTTTCTTCGTTTATTTGTTTTACTGTTTCGCTTAGCTGGTAGCTAAGATCCCTTACTTCACTTTTTATAGCAAAAAGGCAGTAGCCAGATGCGCATAATATTGCAACACCAATCTTTGTAACAAATGCTTTTTTCCCTAGTTCTAAGATCTTTGCGTAATTCCCTTTATTTTCGAATTCGTTATTCATGATGCCCTCCAGTTTTTACAGCGGCTCTAACTTTGGCTGAGCGTGCTCTAGGGTTCATTCTTACTTCTTCTTCTGTGGGTTTTAGGGCTTTTTTCACAAGCAATTTATATGGCGCATTGCTTGTGACTAAATCTTTTGTAGAATATTTTGATCTAGCAACATGTCTTTCACTTTTTTCTTGGAGGTATCTTTTGACCATTCTATCTTCTAATGAGTGGAAAGTTACTATTACTAGCCTTCCGCCTTCTTTGAGCAAATATTCTGCTGAATCAAGGAAAGCGCTAAGCGCTTCCATTTCGTCATTAACCCAAATGCGTATTGCTTGGAAGGTTTTAGTGGCGGGGTCTATTTTTATTCTTCCAGCCCCACCAACACATTTTCTGACAATTTCGGCAAGTTGAAATGTAGTTTCTATAGGAGCTATTTTTCTTTCTCGTGCTATCATTCTAGCTATTTTTCTTGAAGCCCTCTCGTCGCCATATTCAAAAATGACATTTGCAATTTCTTCTTCTTCAGCATTATTTATAAAATCTGCTGCGGATTTTCCACTTTTACTCATGCGCATATCTAGAGCACTGTCTCTCATGAAAGAGAAGCCTCGGTCTGCCTGGTCTAACTGCATGGATGATACACCTAGGTCCAAAACCAGACCGTCTACTTTTCTTGTGCCAAATGTATCCCTTAAATTGCGGAAGTTATTTATATAGAACTCTAACCTGTTTGGATAATCGTTTTTAATTCGATCAGCATATTTTTCAGTTGTGGGATCTTGGTCTATTGCTATAACATTTGCCATGCTTTTATCCAATATAGCTTTGCTATAACCGCCAGCGCCAAATGTGCAATCCACATGAACTTCCCCTGCGCCAGGAGTAAGTAACTGGAGGACTTCATTAAGCATAACAGGTGTATGATCCATAGCTTCCTCCCTCATCATATGTTCTTCAATAAATTGCGATTATTTTGGGCAACAACTCTTGCCTTTGCCAAATGTTCTTCTGCAGCTGCGGGATTCCATATTTCAAAAACAAGTCCTTTACCTATGAAGCAAACTTGATCAGATAAATTTGCATATTCCATAAGGCTTTTGGGAATTATAATCCTTCCCTCGCTATCTATAGCCAATTGACTGGATTCTCCTAGTATTACAGTTTCGAAAGCATCTCTTTCCTCGGAATATGGATCTAAATTTTGTATTATTAGACTTAAAGCTTCTAAACGATCAACTCCACAAGCTTCTATACATTGATGTTTTATGGATGGGTATGCTATTATTCCACTCTGCCCAGATAATACAAGGCGATATCCAGCAGGAACAGAAACTCTGCCTTTTTTATCTATATTGTTAACATATTTCGATAAAAACACTTGTGTCACTTATTCATCTTCCAAAGTAGATTAAAAACAATTTACCTCTAAAATGGTAAATTTTGGGTTAATTTGGGATTTTGTGGGTGTAAATGGAGAATAATGCCCTTAAATTTTTTAGTCAAGTGATATTTAAGTAACAGTGAAAATTTTTTAAGTAGATTTTTGTATCTATTCACGAGGGTGGCATAAAAACCCTCAGTGTCACCCCGGCCGCAGAGCCGGGGTCCAGTTTTAAAAACCAGTCCGACTTGTCTCGCCGTAGCCTTGGCGTAGGTGGAAGGACTCATTATTATAAAGAGCAACAAGTTGCTGGATTATAATGCTGTACCCCGGATCGCGGCTGCGCTGCGCTTAGCCTGTCCGGGGTGACTCGCCAAGGAGCTAAAGTAGATACAGATTTTTAATGGGGTTCAATGTTTGTAAAAATCATGGGTAGAGAGTGATTGGAGAATTTATCTTCTTAATTGAAAAATTAAGGACTTGACAGTGGGGCGCTTTGGTATGAACGGCTACCTGCATATTCGGTAACCGAAACGCTTTTTTTAAGGAACCAAGCAATTTGCGCGCTTTCCAAAACATACTATAACTACATTAGGCCACATAGTTACAGTAGGAGTCAAGTTTTGAGGATTTTTATACCACTATAGGAGCTGCTTAAACTTGACTCTCCCCACTAATATTGCACTCACAGCAACAGACGACCGCACCACACAATACATCGTTTTGCTATAGGTACATTCGTCAGTATACAACCTAAAGTTCAATAAGCAAGATAAAAAAATCAAAAAAGTGAAAAATTTTTGCCCTTCTCAACTTTTCCATTAGTTTTGCTGTGTTTTCTTTAATATAGACAGGATTTTTTCATATTCTTCTATATATAAATCATCAATTTCTTCTTTGAATTGCCAGTTCTCTGTTTCAAGAATTATCAATTTATCCTTTCCAGTTAGAGACTCATATTTTTCGATATTTTGGTCTGATGATATTATAAAGAACTTATTCCCTCCGGATAATCTTTTAATTTTTTGAGAGAATTTTATTGATGAAAAATCTGAATATTCATAGATTTTCCTGGCATTATCTATTCCACTAAAAAGATAATCTGCGCTGTCTGAGAGTATAACTATTTTGGTTCCATCGATTAATTTACGTCTCTGATCTATTTCTTTTAATATAGTTACATAATGGTTTAGGCGATTTTCAAAATAACTAGAATCATCCGGAGAAAATTTTGAGAATTTATTGCAGAATGCTTTCATTATAATAATAGCATTCTCTGGAAGTAGCCATAAATGGAAATTCCTATCTATGATCTTTATTCCATCCAATGTTGAAATTTTTATTTTTTCTTTTTCAAATTTATTTATAAGTGGTAAGCCAAAGCTATCGAATCTTTCATTTACATATATTAGAAAATCAGCCGATTCTGTTTTTTTTAAATCGCTTGGCTTTAAGGAGTAATGATGTGGGCAGCCATTGTTAGAAGCAATAGTAGAAACATTTACCTTGTCTCCCCCAACCATAGCAGCAAGGCTTGCTATAGGACTGATGGTTGTAACAACATTTATTTTAGCAAAAGCAAAGATTGGAAAAATAATTGATACAAGAAATATAAAGAGGTGAATTTTAAATTTTTTTTTCATAGTTATTTGCCTAGCATATTTAGAAGCTCACTTTTTGAAAGCGAGAATCCACTTTTTATCCAGCTGTTTTTCAATAAGGATATCGTTTCGCCTAATTTTTTCCCTGTGATTCCTAGATTCATAAGGTAATGTGAAGTAATAGGAAAAACTGGGGCAGAGGATGAGAATGTGTTCAAAAATTCACTACGTTTTTGTTCATTTATTAAATTAAGCTTAGTTGCGAATTCAACATATTTTTCCATTTCGCATTTCGCTTCCCAACGTTTTAGAAGTTCGAAATTGATATCATCACCTTCTTTTATGGATATTATATCCGTTACTGCATCCACTAGCCTTTTAGGAAATAAGAATTTTTTGAGCTGAGTTTTTACTTTATCAGAAGGGTTATTTGAAAATAATATTGCATATTCAGTTTCTAGAAATCTATGCCCTACTGGTTGAGGTAATTCTTTGAGTTTTAATTTTCCGAAAGTGTTTATTCCGGCTTTTTCTATTTCAGCTATTGCGAGGGAGCATTTTGGTGACATTATAATTTTATCGAGCTCTTTATTTATTGTAAAGCGGGATATCATCTCTAGCCCTTTTTTGTTTTCCACGCAGGCTTTGTAGCCTTCGGCGTCAATGTCATTCGCATAACAGGATGAAAATCTAAAAAATCGTAATATTCTGGAGTAATCTTCTTTTATTTTATCTTCAGCCCTACCTATGAATTTTACTTGCTTGTTATGAAGGTCATCAATTCCACCTTGGTAATCGTAGATTTTTTGTTCTTGCACGTCGTAGCTAAGTGCGTTGATTGTAAAATCCCGGCGGTTTGAATCTAATGCAAAGTCATTTGTGAATTCTACATCGGCTCTTCTGCCATAGCATTTAATGTCCTTCCTGAGAGATGCTATTTCAAAAACCTCATTTCCTACGGCTACCATTATTATCCCGAATTCTGGAAGTATTCTGAAGATATTAAAATTTTCTTTTGTTAATATTTTAGATATTTTATCTGGAGTTCCTGCAACTGCTATATCGATATCTACAACTCTTTTGCCTATTAATGCATCCCTTACGCATCCCCCAACAAGCCTAGCCTCTAATCCAGCTGATGATAAAGCTTTTAAGATTAGATTTAATGAGTGTGATTCAAATTTTAGTTCTTTCTGTATTATTTTCATTTTTAAATCCTAGTGCTACTAGATATATTTCTTTAGAATCTTGTCTGCTGGATTCTGGTTTGAAGTGTTTAACAGTTGTGAATTTACGTTTTACTTCTGCCAGTAACTCATGTTCAGTGCCGCCCCTGAATATTTTTGCTATAAAGTGGCCTCCTTTACTTAGTGTTTTGCACGCAAAGTTGAAACTCATTTCGCATAGATCCATTATTCTTATGTGATCGGTTGCTGCGTGGCCAGTGGTGTTTGCTGCCATGTCACTCATTATTATGTCAGCCATTCCGCCAAGCATTTGTGAAAGTTTTGTAGGAGTCTCTGGATCGTAGAAATCCATCTGGGCGCTTATTACGCCTTCTATTGGTTCAAAT
>JAGOJE010000038.1 GCA_017995275.1 Rickettsiaceae bacterium
GCATCAAGCAATGGCTGAACACCCTTATTTTTAAACGCACTTCCACAAAGAACCGGCACAAATAGAGAAGCAATAGTACCCTTCCTGATACAAGCCTTCAACTCATCTTCTGTAATTTCTTCACCAGATAGGTATTTTTCCAAAAGAACATCATCAGACTCAACAGCAGTTTCCACTAGGCGAGCACGATATTCTTGCGCCTGAGATACCATCTCAGAAGGAATATCTTCATAAAAGAACTCAGCACCAAGACTCTCATCCTTCCATATAATAGCTTTCATCCTTACCAGATCAACAACACCGCGGAATAGCTCCTCTATCCCTATAGGAAGCTGAGTAACAAGAGGAACAGCTCCAAGACGATCAACTATCATATCGACACATCTGAAGAAATTCGCACCCATTCTATCCATTTTATTAACGAAGCACATACGTGGCACGCAATATTTATCCGCTTGACGCCACACAGTTTCTGACTGAGGCTCTACACCAGCAACGCCATCAAACACAGCGACAGCACCATCAAGAACTCGCAAAGATCTTTCAACTTCAATAGTAAAATCAACGTGACCAGGAGTGTCTATAATATTAATACGTTTATCATTCCAAAAACAAGTAGTCGCAGCAGAAGTAATTGTTATACCCCTCTCCTGCTCTTGCTCCATCCAGTCCATCGTTGCCCCACCCTCGTGAACTTCACCAATCTTATGGGACTTACCAGTGTAATAAAGAATACGCTCTGTAGTAGTTGTTTTGCCAGCATCTATATGAGCACAAATACCAATGTTACGTATATCAGCCAATGAGAATTTTTTTGACATATATTACCTATTACCTGTAGCAAAGTGAGCAAATGCCTTGTTAGCTTCAGCCATTTTGTGAGTATCTTCCCTCTTCTTAATAGCAGCACCGCGATTATTAGCGGCTTCAAAAAGCTCTTCAGCCAATTTATCTATCATTGTTTTTTCAGAACGCTTTTGAGCTGCCGTTATTATCCAACGGATAGCAAGCGCAACGCTACGACTATCGCTTACAGGCGAAGGAACCTGATAGTTAGCACCGCCAACACGCACTGACTTCACTTCAAGATAAGGACGAACATTCGTCATTGCATTATTAAAAGCCTCAACAGGATCAAGCTTGTGCTTCTTTGATATTTTATCAAACGCACTATATAATATTTTTTCTGCGAGCCCTCTTTTTCCTTCCTTCATTATGCTATTAATGAAACGAGCAATTATTACACTCTTATATTTTACATCAGGGATAATGTCCCTTTTTTCTGCAGCGTGACGACGTGACATATTTTTATTACCTTACTTACTGAATTACTTAGGACGCTTAGCTCCGTACCTAGAACGCCCTTGCTTACGATCTTTTACACCTTGTGTATCGTACGCACCACGAACTATATGATAACGAACACCGGGAAGGTCAGGAACCCTACCACCACGAACAAGCACCGTTGAGTGCTCTTGAAGATTGTGCCCCTCACCTGGTATATATGCATTCACATAATAACCATTACTTAAACGAACCCTAGCCATTTTACGCAAAGCTGAGTTCGGCTTTTTAGGCGTTACAGTCTTCACAATAACACAAACACCTTTAGCAAAAGGATTCCCCTTTAAAGCTGGCGACTTTGTTTTTTGCACTTTTGGCTTTCTACCAAAACGCACTAATTGATTATTCGTTGGCATTAATTACTCCCGATAACAAACTCTATATAATATTAAATCCCTGAAAAGCCTAATTTTTACGCAGCAAAAAGCCGCCCAAAGAAAGACAAAAAGCCTCCCAAAGACTATGGAATCTGAGCACTATATCATTTTTTTCAAATATGGCAAGGGGATTTTATCACCAAACAACAGTTAGCCATAAAAAAACAAAACTCACATTAAAAAACTCTATTTAGCGGCCCGACAATAAGACAACTAACTAAATATTTATATAAACATGCTTAAAATTTAAAAAAGTTGAAACGAACTATAGGAAAGTTAACTTTAAATAATAAAACTAAACCTTTACGGGCCTATTATTAAGGGGATTTAAGGAAAATTAAATGAAATGCTTGATTATTAGTAACTAGTTTGTATAATACCCTTGAATTAATTAAACAAAACGAGGAAAATATGCCGAAAAGACCCTTAGCCGAACACGAAACTCCAAGCCACGAAACTCCAATAAAACAATTCAAAAGCAATCATGATAATTGCCACAACAAAATGTCACCGACAGAAAAGCCCCGAGCACGAGAGGAAATACTAAATAAATATTTATTAAAATTAGCAAATGCTTCATATATAGCAGATGATGGTCAAGATGCGTTATACCAGGTCAGAGGCCGCTTATTTGGGGATTATAATGGGATAGACGGCACTTTGGATAAACTCGCGTACTACGCTGTAAAATCAGGAGCAAATCCAAACGCCACAGATATGTATGGTCTGTCTGCTTTAGAGTTATTTTATGAAAACCCACACTACATAGGGTCGTTTAAAATGTGCAGAACATTGTTACAAAACGGAGCAACTCCAAATAAATACCTATTAGACCGAGCCATCAAAGATAACAATCCCGATATGGCAAGATTATTAGTTGGATTCAGAGTTTTAGAGAACATACAAATTGATGAAAAATTAAATTACTTATCCACCTTCGCTCTAAAAAAGTGGAAGCATTGCATAGATGATGACTCATTCAAACTACTCTCAAATTATCTATGGGACAATTGCGAAACAAAAAATCCGGAGATCTCAGAAAAAATAGCACAATTATCTCGTGCACTTGCATTTAATGAAGATTTTATATTTAAACAAGATGAATATGGAAGAACCCCCCTCATGCTTATGTTATATAAAGCAGGAAATTGCTTTGACAACCTTAGGGAAACAGGCTTGCTAAGTGTTTCACCAGAGGAATGGGATCCAAGAGTGGAACTAAAAGACAAAGATGGACACACAGCGCAGGACTACTACTCAGCGTGGGAAAAAGAACAAAAGATTTTCGATATACTCCTTGGGAAAGATCTTCTTAAAGATTTTGGAAACGCAGAAAATACACAAGAAAACACTGGGCCACTAGATGTAGCAGGAGCCGATGGAGCCCCTGCTACAGAACAATTATGATTACTTCTTGCTAGAAGTAGTAGACCCACTATCGCAATTTTTATTACCATGGCAGCAGGACTTGAGTGAATGATTCACGTCTTCTGCCACTTTGGCACTTACTATATTAAACATTTCCATAGCAGACTTTGAAGCCATATCGATAATTTCTTTAGTATTTGCTATTGCCACATCTACTGAATCTCTCAAATATTCTTGCTGATGAGCAACAGCCTCTTCAGGATTCGTTGAAGAAGTCATGTTTTGCAACAACCTTAAAGAGTCATTTATTTGAGATTGAGCAATCTCAGCATAACGACGCATCAAAGACTGAACACTTTCAGTTGCAACTTGAGTAGTTGAACTAAAAGCTTTAGTATGCCTTTTTGCAGATTCAGTCACATGAGTAAAATCCGGCGCTGGCACTTGCTTAATAGCGTTAGTAAAATAGTCAGGATTCATGAACATCTTGACGGTTTCTGTAAAATTATTACCTGAAGTTTTAGACATAGTTATACCACTTATTAAATTGTTAGTTGAATACATGGGAAGAATAACATGCAAAAACTTACCATGCAAGCCATTTTTAAATATAAAAATAAAAATCTTTATGTTGTGTTATTTTTGCTATATCTTGCAACAAATAAAAACAAGTTTCCCATGACACTAATAGAGAAAGGAATTTGCAAAATATTACGGTTAAATGAGGCAGGCCTTGGCTCATCCAAAACTGATAGAGGTAATATTGAACTTCCTTACACACTTCCAGGTGAAATAGTAGAATTCGAACGCCATAGTTATAGATCTCAAAAGAATTCAATATTAAAAGATATTATAGAAGAGTCCCCAGATAGAATAAAACCAAAATGTAAATATTATGGATCATGCGGAGGATGTAACTTACAACATATAAATGAAAATCTATATAAAAAATTTAAACTAGACCTTATAAGTAGCGCATTATCAAAATACAATATAGATACTACGATTAAAGATATAATAACCCCAACTTCCGGCCGAAGAAGAGCCTCCTTGAAAGCTATAAGAAAAGGCAACAAAATATTGTTAGGCTTTTTAAGATTCCAAAGTAATCAGATAATAAATATTGAAGAATGCTGCGCGCTTTCAGAAAAACTATCCAAATCAATACCTCCACTAAAAGAAGCTCTAAATAAAATACTAAAGGAAAAGCAAAAATCAGTTGTATATATTACAGAAGCAATGAATGGAGTAGATATATTAATAGAGTCCAACGATAATCTAGAAACCAACATTACCAAAGAAGATTTACCAGAATATGTAATAAGATTAAGGCTTAATGACTCAGAAGTCTTTGCAAAAGATGCCCCATATGTTGAATTCTCAGAAGTTAAAGTTGGAATAGATAATAAATCATTTCTACAAGCAACTTTAGAATCAGACAAAATATTAGCCAAAATAATCACAGAGCACGCCCCCAAAAATGGAAAAGGCGTTGATTTATTTTCCGGCAGCGGAACTCTCACAATCCCACTGGCGCAATTGGGACTGCAAATGGATGCCTTTGAGTCCGATAAAGATGCTATAGCAGCATTAAGCGATGCATCACCTAATAATATATATATTACAAAAAGAGATTTATATGACGATCCACTCTCATCAGATGAGCTATCAATATATAACTTTGCAATCATAAACCCACCAAGGATGGGGGCAAAAAAGCAAATATCAGAATTGGCAAAAAGCAACATCTCACGGATAATATATGTATCATGCAACCCATCAACCTTTGCAAGGGATGCTAGCATACTGATTTCAGGAGGGTATTCACTCTTAGAAGTAACACCACTTGATCAGTTTTTATATACAAACCATTTAGAAGTTATAGGAGTTTTTGAGAGACAGTAGAGTCTTCTGAAACTAGTTTTCGAAGACCCTTTATATATATATACAAACAAAAAACTCTAATGAGCCTTTCTTTTTGCCCCATTGTTAAAGTCAGATTTTTTTACACTCTTAGGCTGAAAAGCTCTTTTTTTAGAACTATCAGCGCCGCCTTCAGACCATCTGCCGAACTTTCCACCCTTTCTTGCGGGCTTTTTAAAGGACCTTTCATTTGATGAGAATTTCTCATCAAATTTACCATTTGACCTAGCTCTCTTAGGCTTTTTATTTCCCTTATTACTAGAATCTGACTTATGATTAGGATTCATCATCACACAGATTCTGTTCCATTTAAAGCTATCTTGCTTTGTTATTAAACTTATTGCATTACCAGAAGCACCAGCACGACCAGTACGACCAATACGGTGAATAAAATCCTCCTCACATTGAGGCAGATCGTAATTTACAACATGCTCCACATGAGGAATATCTAGACCACGAGCAGCAACATCAGTAGCCACTAAAATACGGTTTTTCTTATTTCTAAACGACCTAATAACCCTTTCCCTATTACGCTGACGCAAATCGCCATGGATAGCATCTGCACTATGACCGGATTCACAAAGTCTGCTACTTAACTTCTCAGTAGCCATTTTTGTTTTCACAAATACTATACAAGAGCCAGTTCTCAAATTTAACTGATCTAGCAATATTTCATATTTATCAGCCTCTGAAGTATTTATAATTTCTTGCTTAATTGTATCAGCAGCGGCTATTACAGAACCAACCGCAATCCTTACAGGATCTTTCAAATATTTAGCAGCAAGAGCCTGGATGTTTTTTGGCAAAGTAGCCGAAAACATTAAAGTTTGACGCTTAACGGGCAAAAATTTTGCTATCTCTTCAAGCTGAATTCCAAAACCAAGATCCAACATACGATCCGTTTCATCCAAAACTAAAAACTTAGTATCACCTAACTTCAGACTTCCTCTGGCTAGATGATCGTTAACTCTTCCAGGAGTACCAACAATTATTCTTGGATTTTTTCTTAGCTGAAAAAACTGCTTATTTATATCGTCGCCTCCGATAATAAGCGCAGTCTTTATAGGGCCTTTCTCCCCCAGCATTTGTTTAATTAACTCTAAAACCTGCATTGCAAGCTCTCTAGTAGGAGCTAGAATGAGACCCTTATCTCCAGTAGAAGATAATAACCGCGAAATCAGCGGTATTGCATAAGCTGCAGTTTTACCAGTACCAGTTTGAGCGGTACCTAAAATATCTTTTCCTTCAAGAGCAACAGGAATAGCCTCAGCTTGAATAGGCGTTGGAGCTTCATATTTCATTTTAAAAAGACATTCAAGAAGCGTTTTTGGTATGTCAAATGATTGAAAATTATTCATGTTTTCTCTGAATTAAATATAGATGATTTTTTAATGCGGTATGAGGATATATTCTCGGGACATAGTCACGAATTAATATATCCTCTTTAAAGAGCTATATTATAGAACTTCAATACTTACTGCTGAAGTTTTTCCTTTGTTTGTAGCTATTTCATAGCTGATTCTTTGACCTTCTTCCAAAGTATCAAGACCTATTTCTTTAAGAGCGGTAATATGAATAAACACATCTTGACCATTCTCTTCTGATTTTACAAAACCATATCCTTTTGTAGGATTAAACCATTTTACGATTCCTGTTGACATTTCTCTTCCCAAAAATTTTAATTAATAAAGTATACTAGGCAAGTTTTTTTACTCAAAGATTTAGAAATTAACCAAAGATGAATTAGATGTGTGATAGAACATTTATTAGATTTTAGAAGAGAAATTTGTTAGCCCCAGAAATTACTTCCCAGAATTTGAAAACACCACTTAATAACGTAAAAACTATTAACATTCAACTACTCATATTGGGATATAAGTAACGCCAAAGTCAAATTGATTATCAAACCGTTTAAATAAAAAACTTAAGACCCATTATAAAGATAATTAATAAAAAATCAAGCTATATATTAGCAACTTATAAACAAAGAAGCTAATTCAGTAAAAAATACAAAGAATATGGAATAGTTTGGCACTCACAACACCAATATTTCACTTTCGCGTTATAAAAGCAACTCTCTAAAAATTTTTATGCCATAATTAGGCCCTATATTCATCTTTTATTTGTTGCGAAAAAAAATCATTGCCATAATCGTTCCTATGTTAATATAAGAAGTTTTACATCAGTGTTTGATATAGCAGAATTTTTTAATAAAAAACCTTCTGATCAACAAGAAGCTGGAACCAACGCAGCCACCCCAACAACTAATGCAGAAAAAGCGGCAGAAGAAAGGGTTAAAGCAACATCTTTGCGTAATTGGTACGAAGAAAGATACGATAGTATGGTTGTACAACGCAATCTGCTGCTCCTTCTTGTATTTGTTTGTATCGTTTCAGTTGTTTTATCTGTCATGTCCGTGACTAAAATAGCAACTTCCAAAAAATTTGACCCATTTGTTATACAAATAGATGAAAAAACTGGATCTGCAAAGGTTGTTACTCCTGTCGCAGAAGATATATTAACAAGAGATGACTCAATAACTCGTTATTTTATAAAGAAATATATTGTCGCGCGGGAGTCGTATAATCCAGTGGATTTTGCAACCCAAGGGATGGAGACCGTTAGAGTTTTATCTCACCCTATGATATTTATGTTATATAGATCATATATTAATGGACAAGATACAAACCCAGTGACAAAATATGGGCAAAGTAATACCACTTATGTTACCATGAAATCTTGGTCTAGGATTGAAGAGAAGAAATATCTAGTGCGTTTTGCCATTCATGAGACAGCTGGTAGTAAAAGAGTGTATAATAAGATAGCGGTTGTTCTTATAGAGTATGCTTCTATGGAACTTAGGGAAGAAGAAAGGGATATAAATCCTTTAGGTTTTCAAATAATGGGTTATGGAGTTAGTGATGACGATAGTTAGTAGGCTTTTTTTAGTTTTGACATTGGTGTGCCTTTCATTTACCACCCTTGCCTTTGAAGATGAAGATATATCAATAACG
>JAGOJE010000039.1 GCA_017995275.1 Rickettsiaceae bacterium
GTACTTATACAGAATCATATAAATGCTATTTTGTAAGTCCTAATGGAGTTCCTGCAACACTTGTACCTTCAAATTATTCGGCTTATTCTTCTGTATGTCCTAAAGGGGATGAAAATACAGTCTGTAATACAGATTATGATTTGTCTGACACGAATGGTATTGTGCTGCAGAGTTGTTCAAGGCAAGCCAGATCATATTGTTATACAATGAACTCTACAGGAAGTAGTTGTAATATTGGGTGTACGGGGGCTACACAGAGTCCTTATAGCATGGCAATTAAAGATTATATTGCCCTAATTAGTAGCCCAACTTCTTATGGTGAGATTGATACATGCAACCCAACTTACTGCCCATCTGCTATAAGACTTAAATATTATAGCAGTGGAAATTCTTGCGTTGCAACAACTGCTGCAACTTGTAGCATCCAAGAAACTATAAAAAACGGTACTACTTCGGTAACTGTAAGCAAATGTACAGCATATAATTATAGTATTACAGATGATTCTTCTGGAGTTACAACTTCTATTACTGTAAATCCTACTGTTGATGGAGATCCTAGCTATTATTGTTATAGTCAGGATGCTACATTAGATTTATCTAAGTCCGTGGTTAGAACATCTCCATCTGGTACTACTTTAGTCTCCCCAACTACTGCAAATGTTCCTAATATTTGTTCTGTTACTATAACTAATTCAACTCCAACCACTACTTCTTCCGATAGAACTCCATGCGCGGCTTCCTCTACTGATCATCACGCTGCGGGATATTTGAACAAATCATTGTGCATACTTCGTGATAAGACGCCTATGGAACAAGGCTTATGCGCAGTAATACCTGACTATCCTAATTGCCCAGCTACTGTAACTAACAACATAAGTTGGCCTTCTACCACTCCAGGAAAAATTGCTACTGGATCTTGTACTAACGGTCTATTCCCTTCTGGCGGAGTAAATCCAACTCAATATTGTGTTCCAGATACCACAAGCGTTATCGCGGCCTCTAAATGGGCAAGTTCTACTCTTACTGGTGGATGTATCACTGGTTGTAATCCAATCGTTGCTGATGTTTCAAATAATTATACATCTTGCGTAGGGGCTTCTCCTGGGGGGACTATAAACTGCTCATGTTCTAAAGCTGGTTATCCTTATAAAAATAGCAATGGAACCTATGCTTCTTCATTCACCATTCCATGCAGTACTACTGGAACTTCTGTGTTGACGCAATGTACAAAGTCGAAATGTTCATATAATATAACGACTAGCAGCTCTGTTAGTATAACATGGCCAGCCTCTGATCCAGGAACTACAGTTGTGGCTACTTGTCCTAGTGGTTATTATGGAACACCTCCGACACGCAGCTGTAACGGAGTTGTGGGTGCGGCTTCAACTTGGGGATCTGTGGCGGGTGATTGTTCTTCTTGCTCCGCGACAACGCGTTATTCTGGTCCTGGAGGCGCAAACTGGCCTGCAGGAGCAAATGACACTACTGCTACGGCAACATGTGCTTCTGCCAACGGGGTTGTCCCTGAGGGAAAATGTCAAAAGGGGCAGTGGACTATAACGAACGGTGGTTCTTGCTCTAGTTGCCAAGCAATAACTACTGCTGATGCTTCTAGTGGCTATGCCACATGGGCTCAAACTTCAGATGGTCAAACAGCTACAGGAATATGTAAATCGAAATATTGTTCTCCGCCGCCTGATCAGGTTTATCTTTCAGTTATGTCTGGTGTATCTAATGATATTTCTTCAAGTTCTTCTTCGGACACTACAAATAGTACAGGCGCTTATTACGCAGATACGAGAAGCACCCATATGTCGGCGCTCTCTTTTAGGCCAACTCGTAAATGTAATGGGGGTATTTGGGGAACTGTGTCTAATCCATGTTTAGCAAACTGCTGTACGCACAGCAACCAAAATCCTTATGGAACTTATAACTATTCAATTCCTGATCTCCCAAGTGGTTATACGATAGCCATTTATAATGGCGTGTATGGTGGTAATAGTACTAACTGTATACTAGCAAGATATTCTTGTGGTTCCTCTGGGGGGACCCCGGTATGTACTTTCAACAACAATATGCCAGCCGCTTCTTGTAGGACTTGTAAGTATGGTTCTACAAGTCTAATTTCCAGGAGTAATCGGAATTGTGACGCTCCTTCTTGCCCTTCTGGTTTTACATGTGGTAACTATAATTTTTATTATCAAATTTACAAGCCATGAAGTGTGACAATAAATAACTGCCTGTAAAAAAACTTTGCCCCTTTGCAACATTGCGAATAAAAATGTATGTGAAGGGGCTAATTGTCTTGATCTTATAATTGGTGAGTGAGAGAATGCTCGTGCTTTTATGATTTGGAGGTTTTTTCTATGACTGGTGCGGAAATTGCTCTTGTTGCCACTGTTGCAACTGCTGTTGTTGCAGCCTTTGGTTTGCAAGCTTGGCGTTGTAGCGAGGATAAAGAAAATATATCTAGTGATGATAGTGCTACTATAGAGTGTGAATATATGGCATTAAAGAATGGAGATAAAAGCTTTGAAGTAAAAGGTCTAAAAATTAAATTTTCTGATACAGACAAAGTTTTTAAAGACAATAAAAATACAGATGCAAAAATAGGGGATAAGGATGTTTCGCTTGCTATTTTAGGCAAGAAAAATGGTGCACCTGTTCAGGAATCTAAAGTTGAAGAAATGGAAAGTGTAGCTAGCGCTTTAGGAAATCAGCCACCAACTTATAATATTCCACTTCAGTCGCCTCATAAAATCACCTCGGCAGATTTATTTCAAAGTTTCCTTGGATTTGTTGTCCATTGTGTGGAATATAAACAACAGGGCAAGATAGAATCTAGTATACATGTGCCATTAATAGCAGAGAGTAAGGGTGGAGAAGATCATGATGTGTGAGAATGGTTGATGTGGTCTATCTAACTTTAGTCCCTTGGCGAAATGGTGGGAGTTTCCTATCGGGTAGGTGAGCTTCGCGAGCATTGATCGGGGGTTCAGTAGATAATCCAACAACTTGTTGCTCTTTGTAATAATGAGTCCTCCGGACTGTTTGTAGGCCTGGATTCCGTCCCTAGAGCCGGAATGAAGTAGGTAGTTTTAGACTACCTACTTGAATAAAGCAGACCTGTTCTATTTATCAAATTAAGCTGATTGCTTTACTAAAGATTTTACTAAAGAATTTACAGCTGCTTGATGTTCTGGGCTGTTTATTTTCATGAAATTTCTAGAAACTTCTATACACATACGTTGGTGTTTTGTTAGTGTTGGCTCGCTTTCGCCCTTGTCTAACCCTTCATAGAAGAAATCTACTCCTTTTCCTAAGGCTTTAGCTATAAGAACTAATCTTCCAACTGCTATTCTATTTACACCCTTTTCGTATTTTTGTAGCTGTTGATGTGTAACACCTATAGTATCAGCTAGTTGTTGCCTTGAAAGTCCTTTTGAAAGTCTTAGGCTGTAAATCTTATTACCTATAAATTTATCAACTTGTGCTATATAATCGTTTTGTCTTGCCATATATTCTCCTCATTTTTTATATATCTACCAGAAATTGCCTTAATTAATGGGTAATTAAGAGTAACAAAGTCGCCAGTAGATTGAGTATTACTAAATTTAATTATTAAAATTATAATAACGCTTCGTGGCTAATATATCATAGATTGGTTGTTATTGCAAGAATAATTTAAAAAATTTAATATATTAGAGTTTTTGTTGTTAAGCTTTTTTAAATATTTCCTTGTCAATCAGAGATTTAAGGGCTTGCATTGCCTATTACTTGCTAAATCAACTTTTGGTTATAAGATGAAATTTATCTAAAAAAGCTTGCGCGTGCGTTTTAATTTCGTTATTATGCCCTCTGCTTGCCCGCGTGATGGAATGGTAGACATAACGGACTTAAAATCCGTGGGGCTTATGCCCTTGCCGGTTCAAGTCCGGCCGCGGGTACCATTCTTAAGTTTTAGGTAGGTTTATGTTCATTGAAATAGAAAATACCCCGAATCCTAACGCCCTAAAGTTCTTAGTAGGTAAATCTGTAAGTTCTTCCCCTATATATATAACTTCTGCTAAATCGATAAAAAGTCCACTTGCTATAAAATTGTTTGATGTTTCTTTTGTTGAAGCGGTATTTTTAGGAAGTGATTTTCTCACTATCACAAAACATGGCGATGCTGATTGGGAGGTTATAAGGCCTCAGGTTGTAGCAATAATTACTGATCATTTTGTTGCTGGCTTGCAAGTAATTGAAGAATCTTGCGATGTAATGGAAGAATATTCTTCAGCTGATTTGACTGAGATAGAAAAACAGATTATAGAAATTATAGAAACCAAAGTTAGGCCATCTGTAGCTATGGATGGTGGGGACATAGTTTACAAGGGATTTGAAAAAGGTGTTGTTCTTCTTCAGCTTAGAGGGGCGTGCTCTGGTTGCCCTAGTGCTGCCGTAACTTTAAAGCAAGGGGTGGAGTCCATGCTTAAATATTACGTTCCAGAAGTTGTTTCTGTTGAAGCTGTGGATTCTTAGGCTCATTTTATAAAGAGAATATATTTTGATAAGAAAGTTTTTATTAGGAATAGTATTATTATATACAATTATTTGGCTATCAGTTGCTTTTAGTGTTAGGGGCAAAATAAGGGATATGATGGCCGATGTGGATGGATGGTCTGTTTCATATTCCAAAATATCGATAGCAGGTTTTCCTAGTAAATGGATTTTTGAAGTTGCGGACCCGTCTTTTGTTAGTAGTGATGAATCTATATCACTAAAAAATCCAATGTTAACTCTAAAAGTTGGCGTAAGGATGAAGGATTTTGATATTTCCATTGGAAGAGAGTCAGAAGTAAAAATTGCCACTGAAGAAGAAGAGGCAAAAACTTATTATGCTATATTTGAAGAAAACCCTCATTTTGCTGTTGGGATAAAAAGCCTCATATCAAGAAATGTGAATAGTCTTGAAAACTTAGCTTATATAAGGTTGCTTCCTTTTAAAATGTCCTTGAGGAACGAGGATAGCGAAGTTGTGGCTTTACTAAATAATTCTTCTTATATAGAAAATTTAGGGAATCTATCATTTAAACTTTCTTTAGATGCTTCTTATGAAGGGGCGGAGTCTTTACTGCTATTTTCTAAATTAACGCTAAATATTCTTGCAGATACGGCTTTTAAGGAAGATAACAAGAAGATTTTCTTGACTCATTTGAAAGCTGAAAAGTTTGATTTGTTAGTTAATGATGAAGCTCAAATGAATATTTCTGGATCCATGAATTTCTTTCCTAAAGACAAATTTCCAGAAGGTGAGTTTGTGGTGGATATAAAAGATTATCCAAAGCTTGTGGATTTAATCTGGTGGGATGCTTTTGATTTAAGCGTTGCGGATGTAAAAAACATTATAGAGAAAGCTAGTGGTAATAACGAAAGCAATAATGCTCGTCTCCCTATAAGCTTTGTTAGGGAAGGGCTAAAAATTGGGGCTGAACTTTTTTCAAATTTAACTGGAGAGTGAAATGGTAAGCAAATCAATTGAAGAAATATTTTTAAATGAGAGAACATGTTATAATTTTGCAGATGTACCAGTTTCTGATGATTTGCTAAAGGAAATATATGATATAATGAAAATGGGGCCAACTTCTGCTAATGGATGCCCGCTTAGAATAGCTTTTGTAAAAACTCCTGAGTCAAAAGAGAAGCTTATATCTTGTGCTATGGAAGGGAATGTTGCTAATATAAAAGCAGCGCCTGTAACAGCAATATTTGCTTATGATATGAAATTTTACGACAAATTACCTGAGCTTTTTCCTCATAATCCTGGTATTAAGGGGTATTTTAGCAGCAGTGAGTCTGTGGTTATTGAAAATGCATTGCGTAATTCTAGCCTGCAAGCTGCATATTTTATGATTGTAGCGCGCGCGAAGGGCCTTTCCTGTTCACCAATGGGAGGTTTTGACTCTGCAAAGTTAAACCAAACTTTCTTTCCAGATGGGAATTACAGAGTCAATTTTATATGTAACCTCGGTTATAGAAGCAAGGAAGAGATACATCCACGTCTTCCAAGGCTTAGCTTCGAAGATTGCTGCAGGTTTGTTTAGATTGTCATGAAGCCGTCAATTGCAGTCGGCTCTCCGGCAAGAGTAACAGATCCGTCTGTTTCTTGGTGGTATAACTCGCAAATAAAATAATCATGAGAAACATTTTTAAGATTTATGGATGTATGTCCGTTGATTAGTTTTTCTCCTTCTTCGTGGTTTAATAAAAGATCAAATGTGTAAAGGATGTATTTGGACGATTCATCTACTATCGCTTTTGTTGCGTAGAAAGATTTATCGCTATTGTCAACTTTTAGTCTTAGGTAATTTTCATGTTTTTTTATACCATTTTCTCCAATTGAGCCTCTTCTTATGAACGATAGTTTTTGAAGTTTTTCTTCTTGGATTCCATGATCTAGATAATCGATTTTAAAGAAGCAACGAGTTTTGAATCCTGGGTTTGTTTCTATTTCGTAAATGCCTTCTTTTAATTTTTCATCTTTTGTGAGATTCATGAACTCCAGGTTTTTTGAATAAGATTCTTCTTTCTTAATGCTAAAAAATTTATGCAATAACTGAGGCTTGTCTTGCAGCATTAGCTCAGCGTCATTTATGGATATTTTTCTATCAATCAATAAAGATAAATAGTCATTGCTACACTCTGGATATTCGTCGAGTAAGGTTTTAATTTCTTGCTGCAACTCTTCGCGATTTGATGGCTGGTTTATATATTTCAATAAAAGAATGTCTATTTCACTTCTAAAATTTATTTCTTCTGATAAATCAAGACCTAATATTTTTTCTTTAAAGTCAATCAATTCATTGATAGTTTGATTGGTTTTAATCTCTAAATTCTCGGGCTCAGTAGATTCTTTTTCTTCTTCCTTAGAGTCATCTGCTGATATTTTTCTATCATCTTCATAATCATTAGTGGGGGTTTCTGTAGGTTTGGTTTGAGAGCTTTTCTCAAGCTCTAACAGCATATGTTGTTCTATTATTTTTACTGTTTCGTTGAATCGCTGCTCGTTAAATTTTTCTGCGTGACAAGGATATGTGTCGAATTTTATAGTTTTCCCTACAAAAATAGGGTTAGCCCCGTGAGAAAGAAAAAGATTAACTAATTCTGGTATAAAAAGACCTACGGCATAACAAAATGGAGTTGTGCTTTGCTCGGTTCTCTTATTAAAGATTTCAAGATTCGGATTTAGTTGATGAGTTTCTAATAGATATTTTATTGCTTCTAGTCCGTTTTCTAAATCATGAGCGCTTATAAGTGAATGGGTGGCATGAATTAATCCGTTAGTTGTAATTTCTTTCATGTTTAAATTAAGTCCATTTTTTTCTAGGGCTCTTAATATCTTAGAAGAATT
Source organism: Rickettsiaceae bacterium (assembly GCA_017995275.1). Classification (GTDB taxonomy): domain Bacteria; phylum Pseudomonadota; class Alphaproteobacteria; order Rickettsiales; family Rickettsiaceae; genus JAGOJE01. The sequence continues at coordinate 7,394 of JAGOJE010000039.1, forward strand.
GTTATTGTGATTGTTATAATTTGATATAAAAATCTCAATTATAGTCTGTTCTATTTTTTTGTTTTTCCCGAACGTATTTTTATTGATTCCTAAAGATGCTAAAATTATCTCAGCCTTTTTAATGCTTCCTATAAGATTTTCTCCTTGAATATCACATTGTAACATTACAATCTTTGCAATAGATTTTTCATATTCGTCTTTTCCAATGTCCTCAATGAAATTACGTGCTAAAATCTTTGCATTCAAGTATCTATAATAATGTAGTTGCTCTTGATCTAATAATCCTTTTTCTGGATCAAAAAAAGTACGTACTAAAGGCTCCATTTCTCTGATTGTATCTAGTGTATTGGGGTTTGGGTTTTGGGATTTCTCATTTTCATATTTGCAAAAAGATTCCATCATAGATCTTTTATAAATATTAGGAGGACAGTTTGTTGCATTTAAATTAGTAGATTTTCGTGGGTAATTTTCTATTGGAGTTAATATGTTTTTGATGAGAGGGGTTTTTATAGCTTCAAGTATTT
>JAGOJE010000040.1 GCA_017995275.1 Rickettsiaceae bacterium
GTAAAACACCACTTCATATTGCTTGTGGTAGAGAGAATGCGGAAGTAGCTAAATTGCTCATAAGTTATGGAGCAAATGTTAATCTGCTTGATAAGTATAATTGGACACCACTTCATATTGCTTGTTCTCATGGGCATACAGAAGTAGCTAAATTGCTCATAAGTTATGGAGCAAATGTTAATCTGCCGAATAGTAACGGTGGAACACCACTTCATGAGGCTTGTTCTAATGGGCATACAAAAGTAGTAGATTTTCTCATAAAGCATGGAGCAAATGTTAATCTTCCTGATAATATTGGTTGGACACCACTTCATATTGCTTGTGGTAATGGGCATGCAGAAGTAGCTAAATTACTCATAGAGAAGTATCATGTAGATGTTAATCTGCCGAATAGTAACGGTGGAACACCACTTTCTATTGCTTGTTCTCATGGGCATGCAGAAGTAGTAGATTTTCTCATAAAGCATGGAGCAAATGTTCATCAGGCTGATAATAATTTTTGGACACCTCTTCATTATGCTTGTGCTAATGGGCATACAGAAGTGGTTAAATTACTGATAGAACATGGCGCAACATCTCATCTGATAGGCAATATAAGTCAAAGAATCCCACAACACTATATAGATGCGCAGCAATGGTGTAAAAATGCCTTCCAAGAAACACCAGAATATGGCAGTTTACACCTTCTATCTGAAGAAGCTAGAAATGTAATAAAAACCATAGTTGCTAATAAATTTATTGATAATGACTACACAGCGGCGCAAATTGAACGTTTTTTTGGGAACTATAATATTTTAGACTGCTACAAAGCAGAAATAGTAGAAAACGTTCGAAATAGCGATGTTTACATCTATAAACAACAAGCTAGCAAAATTGCCGAATATTTGTCTGGAGAAGCAGAAAAAGAGCCTAATTTAGGAAATATTCAGTTACCACCAGCAGAAAAACTTGCAGATAATATAATTAAATATTTAAAGTTACATGGAGTATCAAGTTACCATGAGCTTGCAGATAGGACGTTGAACTTAAATAATTGTGACTATGCAAAAGAAGAAATTCAAAAAGCTATAGCTGATGAGGTAACTAAAGGCGCACATTTAGAGGAGGATTTAGAAAGATCTATTACTGGAAAGAACCTCAAAATTTCCTATTTTAATCCTATATTTCTGGAATGCATAAAAGAAAACACCGAAGAAAAAACCATTGCACAATTGTTGAATGAGCTGAAAGAAATAGGCCTGTACGAATTTTCTGACTTTCTACAGTTATTATCAAAGCCACATATAGTAAATAAAATATCGGAATTTAAACAGTTTGAAAATTTTGATAAAATGCCAGACTATAAAAAAATCTTAATCGCGTCACGCTTTGAAAATCCAGGCAATGATTTTCCTGCAATACTTACAGATGAACAATCTGCTAATTTAGATGATGGTCTACGATGGGCTTTAAGTCATCCCGAAAACTTTGTCTTAGAGAAGGGGTTTATGAATCTTTCTGGTGATCATCATGAGGTTCATCCTCATGGCAATGTATAATCGAAGTTCCTGAAATGCCTTTACAACCCCAGGTGGGACAAGTTTGTAAGCCTAGATTCCTTGCCTTGAGCTGGAAATGACCTCTGTTGGTTTAGACCAGCCTCGCGAATAGATCCGTTATAAGTGGCAATAACTCTTAAAACTTCATATTACTTGCTGGATGACAGTGCTTTATAGTTTCTTCAAGATGAGCAACATCAAGATGTGTATATATTTGCGTTGTGGCAATATCTGCATGGCCTAGGAGCTCCTGTATAACGCGAAGATCAGCGCCACCAGCAAGCAGATGACTTGCAAAACTATGCCTTAAAACATGGGGGGAAATATTAGATGGGTCAAGACCTGCATTAGTTGCGGCATCTTTTAGGAGAAGCGCAAAATTTTGCCTCGTCATAAACCCAGTTGAGGATTTTGAAGGGAATAAATATGGAGAACCAGCTTTATTTTTTATGAATATTGTTCTAAAAGGTAAATATTTGGCTATGGCCTCTAAGGCTTGTTTATTTATTATAACTATCCTTTCCTTACCACCTTTACCTTTTACATGAATATGATTATTAATTTGCCCGGAAGATAGATCTATAGATAAATTTATTAACTTCAAACTTACCATCTCTGTCACTCTAAGGCCAGAGGCATAAAGAAGATGAATCATAGCAAGAAGTCTTAAATCTTCAGGAGATCCAGATTGAACACCTAATTCTAATAATTGCTTTATTTCGTCTACAGATAAAACATCTGGTAATTTTGCTCTATATTTAGGCATCACAACAAGCTCTGCTGGATTGTCTTTTATAATATTCTCGCTTATAAGAAAATGATAATAATTTCTTATTGCAGAAATTTTTCTGGCTACAGATCTCGCTGAAAGATGATTATCCCCGAGATATCTTATAAAAGACCTTACATCTTCTGTTCCAACATTAAGAGGATCAGTGATTTTTTTCTTGGTAAGATATTCGTGAAAGTCTAGTAGATCACGCTTATAAGCGTATAAGGAGTTTTTAGCAGAACCACGTTCCGCAACCATCATTTCGAGAAATTGTTCTAGATATATCATAACAGCCCATAAATATTGGAGGCCAGGGCCGGAATCGAACCGGCGATAGAGGATTTGCAGTCCACGGCATTACCATTTTGCTACCCAGCCAAATATATGAGTCCTATCTTGTGGACACAACCTAGTCAAAAAACAATAAAAAATCAACCATTTTTATTATTTTTATACATTCTGCTTCTTTGCCGGCGTTTATTATTATTAGAATAATTACGATTCTCAGAACGCTCAGTCAAAGAGCTTTTAGGATGGGAAGAATATTTCGCGGGCCTATCTTTTTTTCCTGAAGATAGAAACATAAAAAATCCACCAAATGCTATAGCAGTAAAAACAAGCCCTACTAACCACATATCATTTTTTACAAGAGATAGAAAAACATAACATATGACAGCTACAGATAAAAAATTAAAGAAGCCGGTAATTGCTCGGGCTTTTATAGTGATAGCTCCAGTAATATTTTTACTTAGCACTTCCTGCCCTCTTTGTTTTAGCCTTTCATCTACAATTTTATCTATAGTTCCTGGATACAAGGCCTCATATGCAGCAATAACATCCACTGGAGGCATATTTTTATGAAGCTTTTTGTGATAAACATTATCTACAGAGTCATCTGATTTATTATCTCTTACATAACCCTTATTCAAGCTATTATTTTCAATAAAGAACGATTTTACCTCTCTCATAACTCAAACTAAAACTCCAAAGTAATTAAACTACCAATTTTTCCCTTCCGGAATGAATGGTTCACCACGGAAATTTATAGCATTATTGAATTTATTGCAACAAGTTATGAATTTTTTATCGCAAGAAGTACCATTTGGATAGGATCTTTCATCAATTCCGCATCTATTATCGCAAAAATTAGCTCTGCAACTAGCGCTATAACTTTCAAGGACACTACGTCCCAATTTTAAACTTATAGAAGATAGGTATAATTTAAACCTCAAACCATATCTTTTCATTCTAGTACATATATATTCAGCTAATCTATAGCCAAGATTTTCTTTTTCAAAATATAGATCTATTACGAATGTAGCATCTGTAAAATCATCAGCTTCTCCTACTCCTTCATCTTCAAATACGCCAGTTACTTCTATAACATCTTGCCCAGATTCATTAAATATCATCTCACTTATTCTAAGGCCAGAAAAAGGGGCGTAAGAAAGATTTCCTATTTTTATTTCTTTATCGCAAGATGTTAGTAAAATTCTGCCATCACCTTTTGATATATCAAAACAATAGATGAATTTCTCACCCTTTGATAAAAGAGTGATTATACGGCTATCCATATTTCTCATAGAACCTCCAAAAGAGGTATATCTTCTATCTTAATACTACCATCATTATTTGTAGAATATTTGAAATCATCATTCATGAATCTCACTGTCACATCGAATTCACCATTAATAATCAGCTTTTCCCCTTTACTAAGAGGTGAGTTAATAGTAACTACCCCCTCTTCTATGTCAATTGATCCATTCACATTAATATAAGAATTAGCTGATAGCTTTGATATCCTACGATTATATGGCTTTATTATATCATAATATGTTTTAAATACACCAAACACTAGCTTATCCTCATCACCATCACAATCGGCAATTATCTGATGTTTTAATTCATAATCAGCATGATCTTTCATCCTAAAGCTATATTGCTGACCAAATCTTGCGCGGAAAAAACCATTAAATTCTTCAAACTGCTCATGCGATAAAATGCAACCAGATATCACATATTTTTGGACAGCAACTGATCTTTCTTGCACTCTACACTCTCTTCCAGAAGCAGTTGCCGAAGAGAAAGTAGAAAAAGAAGGCCCACCAAGAGCATATATAGAAACGAAATCTGGAAGCTTCACATTATGAAAATATTGCATCTTACACCACCTGAATAAGAGATTTGTAATTTATCGTAACTTTCTTTGTTACTGAATCATGACCTGATGTAAATTCTATATCACTAAAATTTGTACCGATAACATCGTACCTATTATTTCGGAGATTTTCGCAATTTAGCAAATTGGAAATCTCTTCTGCTATTTTAAATAAAAAATCCTGCTTTTTATCTTTTGTAAAAATACAAATTTGAAAATCTATCATGTACTTTTTTAAAGTTTTGATAGACATATTCTCGACCTTCAAAATATTTATCAATATGAATGGACATTTTCTATCTTGCTGAGGAGATATATAAAGATCTATTCCAGCATCATAAAAAATTTGGCTAGTTTTCAGCAATTCATATAGGCTATTTTGAAATAAATTTATAAAAGAAAGTGTCATAAAATCACTCCTGACGCTCTATTTCTAAAGCTATTATTTTCAGCCATCTACCTGCTTCTTCAACATCTATTACGCGCTTTATATCGAAAATTCTATTTTTGAATTTTATTCTCATTTTAGTACTAACTTTTATTGACCCCCTAGTCTGAAAAACAAAATATCCATCAGTTACTATATTACCGAATGCAAAGCTATCTAGGGATTCAACCTTATTATCATAAAGAGGCTTTATTTGAGCAAATGTGATTTCTATCTCTTGCCAATTTTCTGATAATTCATCAGGACTTGCGTTTTCTAATATCGATATTTTATGTTTTAATATCCCAAATAAAGGCAATTTAGACATTTTAAACCCGCATTTTTCTATATGGTTGATATAATTTCCCCACCTCAGCTGAGATAGCTGAGCTAGTACCATGGCTGTCGTACATTTGCGCCACATGAAGCATAATTCCTTGCTTTATAGCAGCTGGTATAAGAGATTGGTCCTCATAACCAGATTTATGAATTACAGTGATATACTCAAATCTTGATAATTTTTGAAATTTCAGTAGCTGATCATTTAATATATAATTTTCAGGTGAGCATATAATATTTTGCCCTGCGTAACTCGTTACTACCCTGTCTATGTGGAAAACTGGAGAAAAAGGAAGTTCTAATGAATAATTTGTTATAGTATAAAATTTGGATTCTATAGTTCTTGCAATTATATGTTTTCTTAGGAAATTCTCAGATGCTTCTATCGCACTATTTATGAGCTCTAAAAGCCATATATCATCATAATCATGTGATATCCTAAGGTAATTTTTTATATCTTCCAATCTTAGAAATTCTTGCTGCGCTATATTTAATATTTTGTGTTGTGACATGATAACCCCTAATATAAAGAAAAGAAGTAGAGAATGAGCAAAAACCCCTTCTCTACTTCTTTGGATATTACTCTACTTTTTCTTCTGCAATTTTTAGGAATTTTATGGCTGAGCTATTTACAACATCTCCACCTACACGTTTTACAGCGTAAAATTTAACGAATGGCTTTTCTGTATATGGGTCTCTCATTACAGCGACTCCACTGCGATCAACAATTTTATATGCCGATTTAAAATCCCCCAAAGCTATCGCTTTTGCTCCTGCCGCTAAAGGTGGCATTTCCGAAGAGCAAACTACAGGTATCCCAAATAAAGTATCTGGCCTTGATTCTGCAATCGCCGGCTGCCATATAAATCTTCCGTTATCATCTCTAATTTTTTGTATTTCAGAAAGAGTGGTACGATTCATAAGGAAAGTAGCGTTTGAAAGGAAAACTTCATCTAAAGAATTCATCAAATCCAATATATCATCAATAGATATAGAATCTGATTCTTCACTTTTAACAGATGATATAGTGTCGTTTGATAAAATGCCATATGGTTGATTTATACCATCACCACTTATGAAGCTTTTATTTTCAGCCTTAACGAAACTATCTTCTAGTCTCTCATTTAGCCATTGCTCTACATTTATTGCTGCATCATCTAAAAGACGCTGAGTCGCTTTTGGTTGAGCATATAATTCATGCACAACTATACGTTTTTGCTTTAATTTAGATGTACCAGTCGATACCCTTTCTTCTCCGTCTAGAACCCAACCGCAATCAAAATTCCCGTCTTCTATTATTACATCAAGAGCATTTGTAGATATTGTCTCTACAGATGCAATTTGCCTCATAGGAGACTTTGCTGTAATAGCGGAAACAATCTTATTATATAGTGCTGGAGTTAACAAATACCCCCCTTCATCTTGTGCGGAAGAAAGAGATTTGGTCTCTAACATGTCTGTTTCACCACTTCTAATGTAATTTGCAAAATTTCCATATTCGTCATCATCACTTACTATAAGACTTCCAACTCCGGCAAGAGTAGATTGAATCTGGAACATTTTTGTTTCAAGATCTTTCATCTTGGATAGATGTTTGTTATTTACAAAATCTTTCCACTCATCTGCCATTTTATCTATTTTTCTATCGATGTTTTCTATATTCATAATTTTCTCCTGATTCTTTATATTGTTGAAATTAGTGAATCTAATATTTTTACAGCCCTTTCTAATGTGAGGCTTATATTTTTAGATGCACCTATATGATTAATCTGCGCATGGCTATTTGCTGGAAAAGTAACGATACTTACCTCCCATAATTTAGCAGATAGAATTTCTCTAGTGCCACTTGCATTATGATTAGCTTTTTCTACCGTAAATCCTATGCTAAAAGAAGTAACAGCCCCTTGTTTGATTAAAGAAAAAGCTTCTCTACCTTGCTGCGTAGATATATTAATAGTTGCTTCAACATAGAGTCCATAATCATCCTCTATTGCTGAAGTTATAAGTCCTATAGGTTTGGCCGTATCATGCTGCCACAGAAGTTTTATATTCTCTGCAGAGCATAGCCCCTGAAATGCTCCTTTGACTACAATGTCATTATGACTGTCTACAACGCCGAAAACGCTTGCATAACCACCTATAATGACGTAATCACTTGTAGCACTTTTAACGACCAAACCGCTCGTGCCTGATTTATTCATTGATTTTCCTGAGATTTGTTGTTGAGTGTATGTCGCGCCAAATTAAATAAAAATGACTGACAGAAAAGTTATATAAAGGAAAAAGATAGAAGCGCTAATACCAATGGTGAGAATTTTTGTTATAACTGATACGAATTGTTATCCAGTGTAAAGGTCAACTAATTCGTTGACAGATTTTGCAGGAAAGAGAAAGCGAGCCACAACCCTGGATCCAGCGCTATATATTGCCACAAAGTGGCACTTTTCTTACCCCCAGATTCAGGCCCTATGCCCAAATAATAAGGGGTACAGCGAAATATACCATCCATTACTCAAAATGCATAAGATCCTCACTCCCCATTTGAGAAGTGTTGGTATGTATAGCATCACCAATGTGAATAAGAGAAGTATTTTCTGAAGTCGTTGAATATACCGAGCTTAGTTCATCTAA
>JAGOJE010000041.1 GCA_017995275.1 Rickettsiaceae bacterium
TTCTTCTGAGGATAAGGATGCCTTAACTGTCGGTGTATCAGCTGATAATCCACCGTATGAATTTATAAAAGATGGAAAAATAGAGGGGCTAGACCTAGATGTTATAGAGGCAATAGGTAAGGTTCTTGGTAGAAAAATTGTTATAAAAAACCTAGATTTTCCCGGCCTTTTCCCAGCTCTTTCAAGTGGAAGTGTTGATTGCGTAATTTCTGGTATTTCCGTAACAGAAAGTAGGAAAGAGCATTTTGATTTTTCTGAAAATTACGCTGGGGCTCCTATGGCTGTGCTTTTTAGAAAAGATGATAAATTTGCTAAAACAGAAAATTTGGAAGGTAAGGTAATTGGCGCTCAGCTTGGAACCACTTGGGATATAGAGGCAAAAAAAATATCTAGCAAACTGACTGGTGTTTTAGTTAGGTCTTTATCCAACAATTTGGTTTTGGTGGAGGAGTTAAAATCAGGATCTGTAGATGCTGTTGTTCTTGAGAAGATGCAGGTGGCTGAATTTATAAAAAACAATCCCGGGCTGGACTTTTTTGATATTCCAGAATCATCCTCTAATTTTGCTATAGTAGTCAATAAGGGGTCTAAGTTGCTTACAGAAATAAATAAGGCAATTGCCAAATTGAATGAAGAAAAGAAGCTGCAGGCAATAAAAGACAAGTGGATTAAGTGAAAGAAGCCATAACTGATGATGATTTCAAAACTGCTATGAGCCACTTGGTTTCTGGCGTTGTAGTTGTTACAACAAAAAACAACGAATCTGATTTTTTTGGCTTAACAGTTAGTTCGTTTACATCTGTATCGCTGGATCCTCACCTTGTACTTTTTTGCTTAAACAAATTGTCTCATAGCCTCTCTCCAATATTAGAAAGTGGGAAGTTTGCAGTTAGCATATTAGCTGAGAAACAAAAGTCCATATCTCAAAAATTTTCAAATTCAACTATTAATAAATTCAAAGATACCGATTACTTCCTAGGAAAAGTATCTGGTTGCCCTATGATAGCTGGTGCTAATTGTTTTGTAGAATGTAGCCTATATCAGAAATATGAAGCGGGTGATCATTATATTATTATTGGTCAGGTAGAAAATATTGAGATTGTTAAGGAACCATGTCATCCGCTTGCTTATTATAAAAGACATTATAGAATATTAGGGGATATATGCTAAAAATAGGAATATATGGTTCTACGGGCCGTATGGGGAAGGAGTTATCGGCCGCACTTGCTGAATCGAGCGATTGCGTTCTTTCATATTCATATTCCAGGTCCTCAGGTGGGAATATTGACGATTTATGTTCTAGTAGCGATGTAATAGTAGACTTTTCTTCCGCTGAGGCTTTATGTAAATTACTTCCTTATGTGATAAAAAACAGATCAAAGCTTGTTATATGTTCTACTGGATTTTCAAATGAACAGATGAGTGAAATAGAAGCTGCATCAATGCAGATTCCTATATTACAAGCTGCAAATACTAGCTTTTCTGTATATTTACTCAGTGAGCTTGTAAGAAAAGCATCATCATCTCTTGGGAATGAATATGATGTAGAGATTTTAGATTTGCATCACAGGAATAAAAAGGATGCGCCATCTGGAACAGCTCTGACTCTTGGGAAAGTAGCAGCGGAAGCTCGTGGAGACAAATTCGTGGCGGACTTCCATCTGGATGGGAAGAAAAAAGATGCTTCTATAGGATTTGCCTCAATAAGAGGCGGGGAGATTTTTGGTGAGCATCATGTGATGTTTTTAAGCGGAAAGGATTCGATAACATTGTCTCATAAATCTGAAGGTAGAAGAGCTTATGCTGAAGGGGCCGTAGAAGCGGCGATATGGCTTGCGTTGCGATCTGGGCCAGGACTATATTCTATGAAAGATGTTTTTGAACGTTAATGGCATGAATCTAGGCTAAAAATAAAAGCCGCGAAGTGGCACATTGTAATGCTGGATCCAGGATTGCGTCTCACAAGCTCGCCTCTCTGGGATGGTGCGCAGTCCCTAATTTCTATATATCCTCGTGAATAGATACTAACTACATGCTCTTTTTAGCCTATCGTTAATTGCAAGTCCGATACCTTCCTGTGGGATTGGAGCTACTGCTATTTTCTTTGTATCTTTCATCGAATCTAAAATATGCATCATATTGTATAAATTCTTGGCGGCTTCCTCTAGCAAGCCGGCTTTCGATAAATTAAGTTCCCCAAAATCAATATCTCCAAACCCTATGCCCTTCTCATCTTCCATTAAATATGTCGCATTTATTCTCATAGATGCTTTAGGAGAGTAGTGCTTATACATAGTTCCAGGAGCTCTGCATTGCCCTGGCTCTTTGTTATTCCTACGTAGGTAGGAATCCAGGTAAAATAAAGATCCACTAAGTGGCGCGTTGTAATCTGGATCCAGGATCTGGGCCTTGCTCACGCTCGCAGGTCCTGGATGACAGTAATTGTCATCAGTCTCTACTCCAAGAGCTTCTGCTATAGAGTCGGGTGTTATAAAGCCATATCTTAAAATAATAACTTCATTAGATGAAAGATCAACTATTGTTGATTCAAGTCCATATTCAGAGCCTTCTCCTTCTAAAATATATAAATCATCACCAAAAGCCTCTCTAACATGTGATGCGGTGGTGGGGCTTATATAGCCAGATATATTTGCGCTTGGCGCAGCAATATTACATCCCGAATTTCTTATGAGATCTAATGCAATTTTATGTGATGGCATCCTAACGGCGACAGTAGAAAGCCCTGCTGTAACTGTTGAAGCAAGCTCCGCTCCATCTTTTATTGGTAGAACGAATGTTAATGGTCCAGGCCAGAATTTTTCAGCAAGTACTTCGGCTCTTTCATTAAAAACAGCTATTTTTTTTGCGGATTCAATATCTGCAACATGAACTATCAGAGGATTGTTGCTAGGCCTTCCTTTTGCCTTGTAGATCTTCTTTGCGGCTTCGTTATTTGATGCATCCGCTCCAAGTCCGTAAACTGTTTCTGTGGGGAAGGCTACAAGTTCACCATCCCTGATTTTTTTAGCCGCTATTATCATAATTTACTAAAATTAGCTATTTTATGAAATTCAGTAACTATGCCGGAGAGTAAAGATAGTCTGTTGTTTGTAAGCTTTTCGTCACTACTTATTACAGTTACATTATCAAAAAATCTATTTATAGGCTCAAGCATTGTGCTTAGTAAATTCATTGCACTTTCGAAATCTTTATGCTTGATCATTTCATCTATCTTGCTTTGCATTTCTTCTAGTTTTTCAAATAGCAATATTTCTGATTCCTCAAGCAAATAGGATTTGTCTAGATTAGATATATGTTTTACTTCGCCGGCTATATTAGCTGCTCTGCGATATGCAGCAATCATAGCTTCTCCATTGTTGCTTGATATAAAATTCCTAAGAGCAATAGCTTTTTGATATGCCATATATATATCTGTCTCAGATTCCAGATCTATAGTGGCTGCTATTACATTATGGTCAAAATCGTTTTTCATATAAGCTTTTAGCCTATCCTCTATGAAAGATAATATTTCTCCGACATCTGTTTCCTTAGGTTCTACTGCAGTAATTATTGATGATGCATATGAAATCAACTGCAAAATATTTACTCTAATATTAGAGTTTAATATTATCCTTATTATTCCAAGAGCATATCTGCGCAAGGCGTATGGATCTTTTGATCCAGTGCTTCTCTCCCCTGCTATATATAAAGAAACTAGGCTATCAATTTTATCGGTAAGAGCAAGAATTGCAGCGATGCCAGAAGGGGGGGCGTCATCTATACCTTCGGGTTTATAGTGATTCCTAATCGACTCACATATCTCGTTAGAATGACCATCAATTTTTGCGTAATATCCCCCCATTATTCCTTGTAGTTCAGGGAATTCTCCAACAACTTCTGTTGTAAGGTCGGATTTACATAACATAGCAGCCTTATGTAGATCATGATTATGATTGTCCAAAAATTTACAAATTGAAGTTATTCTTTCTACTTTATCATAAATCGATCCAAGTTTTGCGTGAAAAATCATCTTTTTAAGATCTGTAGTTCTGGATTCTAGAGTTCTTTGCTGATCGGATTTATAAAAGAATAAACTGTCTGAGAGTCTTGCAGATAAAACCTTTTCATTGCCAGATACAACATCCGCTCCGCTATTTGGTAAATTAGATACAAAAATAAAATAAGGAGCAAAGCTTCCTTCCTTATTGTTTAGAGCAAAATAACGTTGATGATTACGCATAGCAGTTACCAAAATTTCAGTTGGTACTACCATGAATTTTTCAGGAATTTGCCCTATCATTGCGTTTGGATATTCAACAAGTCCAGCAATTTCTTCTACTAAACTTTCATCATTTATGGATAGAGACTTAAGAGAAGCAATTTTGCCTATTTGTTCTAATATTATTTTTTTGCGTTCTTCTCTAGATAAAATAACAAAATTTTCCTGTAGCTTGTTTTTGTAATCCTCAAAATTTTCTATTTCTAGCTCATTGTAACATATAAACCTATGACCATAAGTTTTATTATTAGCTGTTAGATTATGATATGTGAAATCTACAACTGTGCCATCTAGTAAGCACATTATATTCTTAAGTGGCCTTACAAATTTTATCTCACTCTTTCCCCAATACATGGATTTAGGCCAAATATATTCGGAAATAGCAGAGGGCAAAATTTCTGGCAACAGATCAATTAGTTTACGCTCGTCTGTGGATGATTTATAGAAATAATATTCTTGTCCCTTTACTGACTCTACTCTTAATTCGGATCTTCCTATATTCCGAGCTTTACAAAACCCTTCTATCGCCTGATCTGGCGCACCAACTCTTGGTCCACGAAGCTCTATAGACTGTGCAGCTATAACTGGGTTTATTCCAGATATATGAATAGCTATGCGTCTTGGGCCGATATTTACATTAACTAGTTCGTATTTTATTCCAGCTTCGTCGAACTTTTTGGAAAATATTTCTTTATATCCAATTTTTGCAGCTCTTTGCATTAATGCTGGTATTTCTTCTACATATAATTCTAGAATTAGATCAGACATTTTCTTCCTCTTTTTGCATTTCTAACCAAGTGGTGCAGCATATTTTTGCTAAATGGCGAACCTTTGCTATATAAGCAGCCCTCTCGGTAACGCTTATAACGCCACGCGCTCCTAGAAGGTTAAATAGATGGCTTGCTTTTATACAAAAATCATAAGCTGCGAATGGAAGTTTCTGCTCTATTAAGTCGCTACATTGTTTTTCTGCGTCATGAAACTGCCTGAGTAAAATTTCAGTGTCAGCAATTTCAAGGTTGAATTTAGAAAATTGTTTTTCTGCCTCTAGCTCTATATCTCCATAGGTTAGGGCTTTATCTCCTTTTTGTCCGTTCCAATCTATATTTCTAAAATTATCAACTCCTTGTATATAAAGGGCTAGCCTTTCAAGGCCATATGTTATTTCGCCAGCTACTGGCCTGCATTCTATGCCAGCTATTTGCTGCATATATGTAAATTGAGATACCTCCATTCCGTTGCACCAAACTTCCCAACCAAGGCCGGAAGCTCCAAGGGTAGGGGATTCCCAATCATCCTCAACGAATCTTATATCGTGATGTTTGCTATTTATGCCAAGTCTTGCAAGGCTCTGTAGATATAAATCCTGTATATTATCAGGTGAGGGCTTTAATATAACTTGAAATTGATAATAATGCTGGAATCTATTTGGATGCTCGCCATATCTACTATCAGTGGGTCTTCTGGATGGTTGAACAAATGCTACGTTCCATGGCTTTGGCCCTAGTGTTCTTAAAACAGTTGCTGGATGGAATGTCCCCGCCCCCATTTCCATATCATATGGTTGTAATATAGTACATCCTTGGCTAATCCAGAAATTCTGTAATTCCATTATTATTTGTTGAAAAGATAGCGCCATTCTTCCCCCATATTAGTGCCTAAATGTTGGGGCATTTTATCATAAAGCTTAAGAGAATGCTATATGGATTTTGCTTCCCTTTGTTTAGGTGGTTTTTTTCTATGAGCACTAGTGTTGCTAGAAGTGTTAGAGATATAGTCTTTAATATCTTTCCCGGATTTCTTTATTTCTAGTTCGCTTTTGGCTCGCTCAAGTTGTTCTTTACTAAATTCTATTCTATACCTTTTTTTATTTTTTTCTTTTATCATGCTATATTCAGCTTTTTCACCCTTTCTTTTTTTTGTAGTCCGTATGAGTTTAAACAAACTTTCGTCATATTCGATTAATGTTGTACCATGGGCGATATCGCGTAGAGTTGTTTGATGTTTTCCATCTTCATCTTCATATAGAATTTTTCCTTTTCTGTCTTTAAGAACATCTATGAAATTAGCCATCTTATGTTCAGATATTTGTGTTCCAAGAGGTCCAAATGAAAATTTATATAACCATTTTTTTACAAAGCAGTTAGGGAGTTCTTCTGCAATATATGCTATGAACGTATAAAAAAGATTCGGGTCTTTTTGATCTTTGTGTACTATTGTGAATTTTCTTCCGACTTGTTCGTCCATTGTGTTTATGGCATTTGGTCTATTATTGAAGGATTTATAATCAACTAATCTCCTAAAATTATCTATTTCATAAATACCTTCTAATTTATTTATTTTCTCTCTATATATATTTTCTTCTGTTCTAAGTAGCTTTTTAATAGATGCATTATCTAAAAATTTAGTATGCTTGATTTTTTTTACGGCCTTGTAATGCTCTATTCTCTCATATTCTTTTCTATCTTTATAAGCTGATTCTAGTTGTTTAACTACTCTTGTGTAAGCTCCTGGGTTATCAAAAGTAGCAGTGGATATTTTGTTTTTTGTTAATTCTCCTCTATTTTGTAATTTTATAGCCATGTCCGTTGCCGCACAATCAGAAAGAGCGCCCCCTAAAGAATGGCCAGTATAATTGAATTTATAATCGAATAACTCACCGTTTAATTGATCTATTATTATATCATTTAAAGCCTTAAGTGGGGCAAGCTTTTTTGGTTCTTCGCCAATTGTAAGTAAGAAATCATCTTTAACATCGCTTATAGCTGTTTTTATATCATGATCCATTCTAGTGCCGGAGGTTATTACTGTTACCTTTTTTTTTGTTGTGTCTATTACAACAACCGACTCTAATCTTGATTTGGGTGACGTTTTGCCAGCGAATTTTTTTGGTAGTTTTGATGAATATATTATTGCTAGGCCATTGTTCCTTTTGGCTTTTTTAACTACTGAACTTATGTCTTCTATATTTTTTGATTCATAGATAGGAATATTTTCATCATTACTTTTTAATATATTTTTCAGCTCTTCTTTTTTAGTTGATATATCATACACTAGCTCGCTAAATTCTGCAGATTGTACTAATGTTTTCTTTTTATCAGTTTTGTATGGCATATTTTACCTATATATTAACTTGTTTGGGTATCTCCAGTTAAATATACATCTATGTCATCCATTGAAGAAAAGTCTTTGGCATATTGGTATGGAATTTCGAGTCTTAGGGCTTCCACTGTGGGGTTTGGTCTTTCTTCGGGCATTGTTATTGCAAGAGAAATAGCGCTTGCCAGGTTTGCTACTGCTTTGTTCTCACTATTCAATGTTTTACATAGAAAAAATAGAGTATCAACTTGATTTTGGTTTTCAAATTGCAGAGCGTACTTTAGTCCTGTTTGGAATGTAGCCATTGTTTTATCTAGCGGGATATCAAGATTTCTCAATATTGTATTAAGTGCTTCCAAATTATATGTTGTAGCTTTGTTTATAACTCCAGATCCTATAATGTCATAGCTTTGCAATTGCGATATTAATGCTGTGGTGGAAGAGATTTTAACCTGTATCTGTTGTTTT
>JAGOJE010000042.1 GCA_017995275.1 Rickettsiaceae bacterium
GTTTTACCAATATTGATGATGGGTCGGTTGATATGGGGTGCCACTTTGATTTTTTTGACCTTGCATCTTGGCACGATAGCGACCTTATAACAAAGGAGCAACTAGCCTGGAGAAACTTCTTACGCAAAAAAATGGAGCAATATGGCTTTAGAGCTTACAGAAAAGAATGGTGGCACTATGAATTAATAGATGACCCATTCGAAGGCCAATATTTCGACTTTAAGTTGCTATAATTATTAATTATATAGCAAATCCGCAACATTCGCTTTTTTGCCTGGATTCCTGCCTTCGCAGGAATGACAAAAACCGCACTGTCACCCCGGACAGACCAAGCGTAGCGGGGTCGTGATCCGGGGTCCAGCATGATAATCCAGCAACTTGTTGCTCTTTATAATAATGAGTCCTTCGGAGCGGTTTTTTAAGGCTGGATTCCTGCTCTAGGGCAGGAATGACAAGGGTTGCAGAGGCGTTTCTCCAAATGTCATCCTCGCGCATGCGGGGATCCAGTAATAATGAGTCCTTCGGACCGGTTTTTTAAAGCTGGATTCCTGCTCTAGGGCCGGAATGACAAAGATGGGCCGCTGGAATGACAAAAGGGGCGCATAGTAAAACTGCACCCCTTTTTAATTGTGTTTGTGTTTATTTAGAATTAGAAATTGATTCTTAATTTTGCAAAGCCTGTGTTAGCTTTGTAACGTTTTTGCCAATCTCTTACATAACCAACGCTGATATCAACCATTCCAAGATTCACAACTGATAGAGATGCACCAGCACTGTAGCTAGACTTTTCATCAGTCAATATCTTTGTATTAGGAGAGTCACTGTTGGTTCTGCTGCTAGTTACATAAAGCTTTTTAGCCTTTGTTGTTGGATAGTAATCAGCCCTCACAAAAGCTTCTGGTTTGAAAGTGAATGACTCCATATCAAATGCTTTAGAGAAAGCAAGCCCAACATTAACGCCATATCTCTTAACATCTATCTTACTAGATGTAAGAGTTTTGTCAGCATTTCTGCCAGCGCCTAGCTTCGTGAAAGTTGCGCTACCACCAAGAGTAGGAGCAACTATTAAGCCTTGATGGATATCATAATAATATGTTACAGATACATCTCCGTTATAAATATTACCTTTTCTATTGTTCAAAGAATCAGCAGGAGCTTTAACTTTTATTTGCCCACCAGAAAAACTTCCTTTTAAGATTAAATTTTCAATTATAGGCATGCTACCATAAACACTTCCAATAACTGAGGAAATTTTGTCTTTCTCTGAAGTAGGAGTGTTCACCCCCGTGCCGCCAATTGCAGCAGCAAGAATACCTAAAGCATTTGTAATAGCGGGTTTATAAGTGGTTTTAAGATCATTTCTTCCAAAAGAAATAGCAGCACCTATTGTATAAGTGTCGCATAATTTTATGTCTCCACCAACTGTAATAGTAGAATTTGTTCCTTTTATTTTATTTATGTTAGATCCTAAAGAGCCAAATTTATATTGCGAATTACCGCCAGAGAAAGAAACCCAGGCACCGTATTTCGCATCTACATCCTCGCCTGCAGCAGCGGCAAATGCAAATTCGCCTAACCTTCTGCTTATTGCATTCGCGGTTTGCCTTGCTGAAACATCCGCCACCCTTGCTATATTCTCACCGGTATCTGTAGCTGTTCCAGTTTGCACTGTATCATTTACAGCAGTAGCAATACCAAGCTTGCTTTGTATTAAGTTAACAAATTGACGAGCATCTTCATCTCCACCAACGAGCATAGGGTTAGAAAGAAGCGCAGCATTAAGAACATCTTGATTTAATGTCTTACCACTAAGTAGAAAGTGTGTTAAAGATTCCGAAACAGTGTAGGCGCCACAAGCAATTCCACTAGTTTGTAAACGAACAGTCGAAGATATTAAAGCTGCAGTATGTAAATTTACCATTTCTGCGGTTATTCTTGCAACAGCGGAATTCATAGCTGTTTGAATAGCACGTGCTTCTATAGCGGCATTAGCAGCAGCGGCATTAGCAGCAGCGGCATTACCAGCAGCATCAAGGCCGACAGCGTCGTTAATATCACCAAAGGCAGCAGCGGCATTACCAGCAGCTCCAACAGCAGTACAAGCAGCCACAGCTGTTTCTATAAGAACACAGTCCGTTGCGGTTATTGCCGATTGGCGGAGGTCGACAACATTCGCCGGAACTATCGCATTGCCTGCCACTGCTGCAGTGTTAAGAGCTTGTATTTTGCGAATCACATCTTGAGTTACGTTATTAGCAGGAAGAGCATTAGCATATGTAACGAGAGCGTTTAGCCTTTCAGTAACATCTGCAGCTGCAGCTGCAGCACCACCACCAGGAGCAATAGCGCCCATACTTCTAGGAAGAGAGTTAGCATTAGCTTGATTAAGGACTGCTTCCATAGCTGGTATATTAGCAGCAGTTTTTAAACCTTCATTCACAACAGCTAGAATAGCTACGTCATTAATATCTTGAGCTTGGTAAGCTGCAACATTGGCCATAGCAGCAAGAGTCTCTGCAATACTAAATACCGCATTATTTCCCGCGGCAACGATTGCGTCTTGGTAGGGAGCAGCGGCGCCAGCAGCAGCAATTTGCCCCCGAAATCCACCATTATCAGCGCCAACATTGGCGGGATTGGCAAACCATTCTACCGCCGTACAAATGTTTGTTAATGGAGTTTGTACTTGATTAGCACTTCCTGATAATACAATGGCATTTGCTATAACTCCAACAACATCAACTGGAGTTGGATTAGGATTAGCAGCAACATCATAAGCATCATAACCACCCCCACCAACATTAATAACTGCTTGATAAGCACCATTAGCTGCGGCATTCACATTCACATTCATTCCACGAATATAACCAACCAAAGTATTGACATCTGCAGTAGGTGCGCTACCTATAGAATCAGTATATAATGCTTTCCAAGCGCCGGTGTTATCTTTAACAAGGCTTAACGCAGTCCAATGCCCACCAGTGTTATAGGGAATGGTCACGAAATCTCCCCCATTAGCTATCACATTAGCTATTGTTACGGCTGCTTGATTAGCTTCAAAGCCAGCTTGATTAGGATATACTCTAACCATTGCTTGATCCGAAAGAACATTACCATACTGTAGTCCGGATCCCATATATGCCGCGTCAGGAAGAACCTCCACAGATTGAAATCTTGCCGCGCCGGCGGCTGGAGTCCAATTATCTTTCAACTGGGCAAGCCAAGAATTTATCCCTCCAACCACATCTTCTTGCCAAAACTCATAAGAAGTACTAAGGATTTCTGGTTTTGGAGCTGGAATCGGCTGTAAATTAATAGCAGCAGCGAAAGCATTGACGCTACAGCAAGTTGAAAGCATGGCAATAGCCATGGATTTAGAAAATTTTGATTTTATCATAAATATAAATTCCTTATAATTTAGTTGTTAGCTCATGCATTATACACTAAAATAAACAAAATAACATTAAATTTTTTTAGATTCTTAATGACATCTGGCGCAACGCCTCTGCAGCGCGTGTCATTCCTACGCTCCTTTTTGTCATTCCTGCGCCCCTCTTTGTCATTCCTGCCTTGAGCAGGAATCCAGGATTAAAAAGCGGTCCGAAGGACTCATTATTACTGGATCCCGTATCACTTTCTCTCAATTTTTAATAACAACCAAAAGAACCTAGACAATCCTGAGTAAGTTGTTCATTCCCAGGATCTTCAAAGCTTGCTGATATTAAGATTTCTTTAAATAAATAGTTAAATTCGGATATTCTAGCTATTAAATGTGGCTTTGATAGTAATTCTAAAAAGTCAGACTCTAAACTTGCGTTTCCAGCTATTTCCACAGCTATCTTTTTCTGAATTTCAGTTGCACAATCATTATCACCAAGATTTAAAGCTCTAGCTGCAACTTCTGAGCAACTTGAAACTCCATGTGATTTTAAATATTCAATTACATAATTTGCTAGCTTTTCTTTCGGTGCCAAGCCTATATCCTCTACACAAAAATTACATCCTTCAGATAAATATTTTGCGATTTTATCACTCCATTTGTGGATATATACATCGCTCCTTTGGACTTTTTTTATTATTTTACACCTTGCATCCAATAACATTTGGCTTTCGTTGTGATGAGCAAAGAATTGATCAATTTCCTCTATTGTGTAGTCATTATCAATAAATTTATTAGCAACTATTATATTGATTATATTTTTAGCTTCTTCATTTAGATTACAGCCATATACTGGTTCATCTTTAAATGCATTATTACACCACTCCATTGCAGCTGCGTAGTCTGGTATTTTTTGTTTAATATCTTCAAAAAGATTACCTATAGCACCATGCTTTATAAGCAGCTGAGCTATCTCTGTATAGCAATACATACAAACTAAATTAATAGGTGTTCTGCCATATTTATCTGGCTGATTAACATTCGCTCCTACATTCGTCAGTAAATCAGCTGTTTTTGCACAACCCTTTTCACAAGCTAAATAAAGTGGTGTTCTACCACGGCTGTCTGCCTGATTAAGATTTGCTCCTTTTTCTATAAGCAAATTAACTGTTTCTGTGTAATCTCTCTCACAAGCCAAATAAAGCGCTGTTCTGCCATATTTATCTGGTTGATTAACATTTGCCCCGCGTTCTATCAGTAATTTAACTGTTTTGGCTTTCCCTATATAACAAGCCAAATGAAGTGGCGTTATGTCATTGGCATTGGTCTGATTAACATTTGCCCCATTTTCTAGAGCATTGATACAAGCACCTAAATCATTACGTTTTACCGCAATGAGCAAAGCATCATCCAACTCTTTCTGCGCTAGGTTATCTGTAATCATTTTTCATTAAGAATCATCCCCTATTTTTAATGCAGCTATGAATGCTGATTGTGGAATTTCCACATTACCTATATTACGCATGCGCTTTTTACCAGCTTTTTGCTTCTCAAGGAGTTTTCTCTTACGACTTATGTCACCACCGTAACATTTTGCGAGAACGTCTTTTCTAAGCGCTTTCACGGTCTCTCTAGCTATAATCCTGCTACCAATAGATGCCTGAATAGCAATTTGAAACAATTGCCTTGGTATAAGCTCTTGCAAACGTTTGCATAATTCACGCCCCCTGGACTCAGCTCTAGATTTATGAACTATCGTCGATAAAGCATCTACATTCTCAGCATTAACAAGAATTTTAAGGCGCACAAGGTCACTTTCCTCATAGCCATCCATCTGCCAATCAAAACTCGCATAACCCTTCGAACAAGATTTCAATCTATCATAAAAATCAAAAACTATCTCATTTAGTGGCAGTCTGTAAACTAGCATTGACCTATTTCCTACATATGTCATCTCCACCTGTACCCCCCTTTTTTCAGTGCATAAAGCAAGAACGGAACCAAGAAATTCATCTGGTACCATTATAGTCGCCCTAATCCATGGTTCCTCTATAAATGCAATATGCTGCACATCTGGCAAATCTGCTGGATTGTGAATTTCCTGCATGATGCCACTATTTAAATGCACCTTGTAAACTACACTTGGAGCAGTGGTGATCATATCAAGATCAAACTCCCTTTCTAACCTCTCTTGCACTATTTCAAGGTGTAGAAGGCCCAAAAATCCACATCGAAAACCAAATCCCAAAGCGCTTGATGTTTCAGTTTCGAATTCAAAACTCGCATCATTGAGACGTAATTTCTGCAGAGAATCCTTTAAATGCTCAAATTGTGAAGCATCCGATGGATATAGTCCGCAAAAGACTACTGGCAGATTTGGTTTAAATCCAGGAAGTGGAGTCGTGCATGGATTTTTTTCCTCAGTTATCGTATCCCCAACCTTACAGTCAGAAACTTGTTTTATAGAGGCTGTGAAAAAACCCACTTCCCCAGCTTCTAAAATACCAGAAACATTCTTCTTGGGAGAAAAGAAACCAACATTTTCCGTTAAATATATAGCTTCTGCCGCCATCATCTTGATTTTCATGCCTTTTTTTAGAGTTCCTTGCACAACTCTAACAAGAATAACAACCCCTAAATATGGATCATACCAACTATCAACTAGCAAAGCTTGCAGAGGCAAATTTTCTTCCTGATTTTTTGGAGCTGGAAGCCTTGTTACTATAGCCTCTAGAACGTCCTCTATACCTATACCACTTTTCGCAGAAATCATTACAGCATCTGAAGCTTCTATACCAATTACTTCTTCTATTTGTTGCTTTATTCTATCAGGCTCTGCCGCGGGAAGGTCTATTTTATTTAGTATAGGAACAATTTCGTGGTTATTTTCTATCGCTTGATAAACATTTGCAAGAGTTTGAGCCTCAACTCCCTGGCTAGCATCAACAACTAGCAAGGAACCTTCGCAAGCTGCCAAAGAACGGCTAACCTCATAAGCAAAGTCAACATGCCCAGGAGTGTCCATAAGGTTTAGCTGATAGGTTTTCCCATCCTTTGATTTATATGAAAGCCTAACAGTTTGGGCTTTTATTGTGATTCCCCTCTCCTTCTCTATATCCATAGAATCAAGGACCTGTGCGCTCATTTCCCTTTTATCAAGCCCTCCACAATATTCTATCAACCTATCTGCAAGAGTTGACTTTCCATGGTCTATATGGGCTATAATGGCAAAATTTCTTATATGTGATAGATCTTTCATAACTTGCTTTTCACTAATGTTTCAGTATAATCTTGCTGAATATAGTGGAATTTTGATAAAAGTGAAATAAAATGCGCTCTCTAATAGAAAATTACAAAACACAAATAGAAGCTTCGCTTGATCTTCTTGCGAGGTATCTTTGACATTAAGGCTCTTGAGAATAAGCTGCAGGATCTAAATAACAAGAGTGAAGAGCCATCTCTGTGGGATAATCCTGCCATAGCTCAAGCCATATTGAAAGAAAAAAGTGGATTAGAAAACACTCTAGGTAATTATTACAAACTAAAAATCTCTCTGAAAGAAAATATTGACCTTGCCATTATGGCTGAATCAGAAAGTGATGAGTCAATGCTTGACGAAATTGAAGCCTCTTTAAAAGAGTTATCAATAATAGCTACCAAATTTGAAACAGAATGTTTATTCTCTGGAGAAGCTGATTCAAACAATTGTTTCCTAGAAATCAATGCAGGAGCTGGCGGTACAGAAAGTCATGACTGGGCATCTATGATGATGCGCATGTATTTACGTTTTGCTGAAAGATTGGGCTTTAAAGCTGAAATAATAAATATGATAGCTGGAGAAGAAGCTGGAATAAAATCTTGTGCTATTAAAATTACTGGTTATCAAGCTTATGGATGGCTCAAAACGGAATCTGGAGTTCATAGACTCGTTAGAATTTCTCCATTTAACGCAGCTGGTAAAAGGATGACAAGCTTCGCAAGCGCATGGGTCTATCCAGAAATCGAAGATAATATAGACATAGTTGTGGAAGATAAAGACCTTAGAATAGATACATATAGGTCATCCGGCGCTGGTGGGCAACACGTTAATACAACAGATTCAGCAGTTAGAATTACGCATATTCCAACAAATATAGTAGTTGCATGTCAAAACGATCGTTCTCAGCATAAAAACAAAGCAGAAGCCATGAAAATGCTAAAGGCGCGTATATATGAAATGGAGCTAAAAAAACGCGAGGCGGCAGCTCAAACCGAAAATGATAATAAAACCGATAATGGATGGGGGCATCAAATAAGATCTTACGTCCTACAACCTTACCAAATGGTGAAAGACCTACGCACCGATGTTGAAACATCTGACACACAAGGCGTTCTAGATGGAGATTTAGAAAAATTTGTCTCAGCTAGCTTATCTATGAAGATTTAAGTCTATATCTATTCACGAGGGTG
>JAGOJE010000043.1 GCA_017995275.1 Rickettsiaceae bacterium
CCATTACACTTAGCTGCCTTCAGTGGCGACTTAGGAACAGTACAATTTCTTTACAACAATGGCGCAAACATAGACATAAACAAAACAGATGTTACAAGATCTACTCCATTACACTTAGCTGCCTTCAGTAGCGACTTAGGAACAGTACAATTTCTTTACAACAATGGCGCAAACATAGACATAAACAAAACAGATAGTAGAGGACATACTCCATTACACCTTGCAGCCCTAAGAGGCAACTTAGAAACAGTAAAATTTCTTTACGACAATAGCTCAAACATAGACATAAACAAAACAGATGCAATTGGAAGAACCCCATTATACCTTGCTGTCCTAGGAGGCAACTTAGAAACAGTGAAATTCCTTTACAACAATGGCGCAAACATAAATGGATCAGAGAAGGCTGGCTATACTCCATTGGATCGTATCTTTTACAATGTCAGAGGAATAGAAATATCACAGTTCTTAATAGAACATGGAGCAAACGCGACTAATCAAATGGCGGAAGAGGCAGCTACGGACAACCCAGAAATTATGCCTCATTTATTAGCAGCTATATGGTGCCAGAAAGCTCTTGATAATCCACCAGAATATATTACGTTCGATAATAGTGAGCAAGATAATAGAATAAAACCATTAGTCCCCACAGTGCTAAAAGGTCAACTTATTGCTAATGGAACAACGCTAGAGAAACTAGATGAAATTGTAGAGAATGCTAAAGGCAGCACAAACGAAACCATTAAATCCATTCTTACAGAAGATTTTGTTAAGGACGTTCGTAATACTATTATAGAAAATACAGCTAAGGATGTATATCTTGGAATGTTAGAAGGTAAAAATCCAGACGAAAACACAAATTTTACTAAAATTCTAGAAGATCCTAAAAAACAAGAAGTTTTTGTTAAGAAACTATCAGACGTAAGCAAAAAACATGGCTCAGAAAATGCCTATGAAAATATGATTAATTTAGCAAATGCTATACAAAACCCAAACGAACCGCAGAAAACGGTTAAATCCTATGAGAATAAGGATCATAGTGATTTAAATAATCGTCGTCAAGAACGCATTCGCTTTGATCTTGCTGGTAAAATAAATGGGTTAGCCAATAAAATTAAAGAAAATAGAGAAAGTATTGCTCAGGATTTACAGACATTAGTTGATAATAAGCGCGTTATAGATATAGGCGATGTAATTCCTGAATTTGATTCCACAAAAGATAAAGTGCAAGCAGGTTTCCTCGTCCAACTTAAAAAAGCTACCAAGAGAACCAATGAGTCAGGCAGAAACTCTTATGATATAGAAATAGCAAAAACAGAAAGAAACCCGGATGAATATTTGCTATCGCCGAATCTTACAGGAAAAATTTTAGAAAGAATGAATAGGCTAGCTGATTCTCAAGGGCCATATAGAGAGCAAAATGATGATATCAGGCTGCTAGAATTTTTAAATGGTTCAATTCTTGACGAAAGTGGAACACAAGGGTTGCTAAACAACCTAGATAAACACCATTTACCAAAACAATTTAAGGAAAAAATGATAGAGTTAAAGTCCATGATTGATGACCCTATTTCAAAGTCCCCTGGAGTTCAGAGAGTTAAAAGTGCAATTTTTGAAGAGAGAAACCAACTAGAAGGCGATAAAAAAGCGAAGATAATTCAGAAAGCCTTTAGACAACATAGGCATTATCAAGATTCTAAAGAAGAGATAATTAAGGCTCAGAACCTTTTAGAGCGTTTGAAACGGAATTCTAAACACCTCCAAGCTGCCTCAGATTCACACGTTCCAATAGGAATAACAAAGAATGAGCATATGGGAAAATAGTACGGGGTATTAACTACCCCTTGCCTATCTTCTTTGCTATATCATATATAGCGCTTTTAGTGAATGATTTAAATTTTTCATGCAGAATTTTTGCTACATCCTTTGTACTAAGCCCTTCAGATAACAGAAGAGCGACTTCTTTTTCGACATCATCTACAACACAAGAACGCACAGAAACTCCAGAAAATAGAAGGACTATCTCCCCACGCGGTTCATTAGTTACAAAAAAATCTTTAAGCTCAGAGATACTCCCCCTCTTTACAGTCTGATATAGTTTCGTTATCTCACGCACTACGCATGCTTCCCTATCACCAAAAACCTCAAAAGCACCTTCAAGAGTAGAAACAAGACGCCCAGGCGCTTCAAAAAATATGAGAGTAGCTTTCAGCTCTGCAACTTCATTAAATATCTTTCTTTTAGCTTCAGATGTACGCGGCATAAAGCCATTAAAAATAAATCTGTCAGATGGAAGGCCAGAAAGAGTAATAGCGGCAGTTATAGAACATACCCCAGGGGCTATATCCACAAAATAACCAGCCTCTTGTAGGTCTCTAACAAGTTTATACCCTGGGTCCGATATCAAAGGCGTACCAGCATCTGAAACCAAACTAACAACCGCGCCTTCATCTATTAATGACGCAATATAATCTCTAGTTCTTTTGTCACTATGGTCATTATATACAGATAATTTTGCCGTAATTTGATGTTTTTCTAGCAATTTTCTGGTAACTCTGGTATCCTCGCAAAAGATATAATCAGAGGCTAACATAGTTTCTATCGCTCTTTGTGTGATGTCTTTCATATTGCCTATAGGCGTAGAAATTATATATAATCCTTTTTGCATATTACCCTTAAAAATCAGTGATCATGACTAATAATATAAGACAAAAAGCCGCAAGTTGCATCATTTTCCTATCTTTAATTTTATTCGGTTGCAGCGGGACTGAAGAAATCGCACCCAAAATTAATGTAGCAATATTCATGCCACTTAGCGGGAAAAATGCGGACCACGGCAAAAGACTATCCTCTTTAATAAAAATAGGGATAGAGGATGGCTTAGAAGGCCATATAAACCTTGTAACTTATGATGTACCTGATGAGGAATCTGCAAAAATTATGATGGATAAGGTAATAGCGAAAAAAACCAAAATAATATTAGGCCCATTATTTTCAGATACAACATCAGCTATAGCTGAGAAAGCAGAAAAAAATGGCATAACGGTTATTAGCTTATCAAACAACCCAGTACTTGCCGGTAACAGTATTTACGTTCTGGGCCATGCACCAATGAAACAAACTGAACGTTTGGTTAGCTATTTCACAAACAAGGGGCATAAAGATTTTATATTACTCCTGCCAAAAACAAGATATTCCTCCACAATTACAGAAGTTGTGAAAGATATACTACTTAGTGCAGAAGCAAATCCTATGCAGCCATATTACTACGACTCACCATCAGAATTGCCAAAGATCTTAGATGAAATATTAGCCGCAGTTGATAAAATAAACGAGGAAGCAGATTCTCTAAAACCCATTATATATACAGCCGGCGATGCTGAGGATACGAAACTCATACTTTCAGCTTTAAAGCAGCACAACCTTGATCAAAAAGCTATAATAGCCGGAGATGGAAGAATTGATATAGATTTCAATGAACCAATTTCTTTAACATTCACAGGGTCTTTAAATTATAAAAACTACCAACTTGATAAAAAGGCAAAAGAAAATGCTGGAATCTCCCATCTTACTCTACTCGATTTATTAGCATATGACGCTGGCAGAATGACTGCACATTATATAGGGCACGGACTAGATTATGAACTTTTTGTATCAAGACTCAACAAAGAAACAAATTATACTGGCGCAAGTGGAGCAGTAAAATTCCATGACAATATTGCCGTACGTAAATATGACATAATAGAAAGGAAAGGAACTGACTACACAACTATAGATAAGGATCAATCGGGCCTTTAGGATCTTGCAGTTACGAAATATTCATGATATAATCCGGCATCTGAAATGAGTTATTTATATGAAACACATAAACCCGCGGGTTGATATAGCAAAAAGACTGCTTATGAATGGAGATAATATAAATTTCATTTCAAAAATTACAGGCCTTACCCTAGAAGAAATCAACAGACACTGCAAATAACAAAATGGACCATTTTGCAATATTCTCAATTACGAGATCATATAAAATAGACTTAAAAAATCTAGAAAAAAAATATCTAGATCTACAGTCTAAATACCACCCTGATATGGCAAGAAACGAAGATGAAATGGATGAATTTCTAAAAATTTCTGTATTCGTCAATGATGCTTATAAAATATTGAAAAATGATCATAGTAGAGCTATATTGATGCTTAAGGCAGTAGATATAAATCCTACTGAGATAAAATCATCTTCTGATTTCCTAGAATTAATGTTGGAAAAAAGTGAGTTTCTAGATGAAGCAAGAACGAAAGAAGATGTAGACGAATTTACAAGATCATTAGAAAGCCAATATCTATCAACAAAGATGAATCTTGAATCCGCCTTTGAAAGAAAAGAGTACGAACTCGCTCAGAAAAGAGCTATAGAACTTAAGTATTTAGAAAACATTTTAAATAAAGCGAGAAACAAGAGATATGATACCTTTGATAGAAATATCTGAACCTACGAAACAAGATGTGAGTAAACAGCAATCTGATGAAATTGCTGTAGGGATAGATTTTGGCACTACAAACTCTCTTGTATCCTTCTCTAGAGATGGCAAAACAGAAATAATAGAAATGATCCCTTCAGTAGTAAGCTTAAACAATGAAGGTAAGCTTATAGTCTCGGACCTAGGATTTGGTTCAGTAAAAAGACTACTAGGAAAAGGAGAAGAGGACATAGAATCACTACATGATGAAGTAAAGTCTAAAATATCTCTAAAAAATGGAGTTATAAGAGTATGTATTGATGATAAATTATTCTCCCCCATTGAAATATCATCTGCAATATTATCTCACCTTAAGAAAAGAGCAGAAGAACATTTAAAGTGCAATGTGTCAAAAGCTGTAATATCAGTACCCGCATATTTTGATGACACTTCAAGGAATGATGTACTAACAGCAGCAAAGATATCTGGAATAAATGTTCTTAGACTAATTTCAGAACCAACAGCTGCAGCCTTTGCTTACGGCCTTGATAACAAAACCAAAGGCATTTACTTAGTCTATGATTTAGGCGGCGGCACTTTTGACGTTTCTATACTTAATATGCAAATGGGAGTTTTTCAAGTCTTAGCAGTTGGTGGAGACAATATGCTAGGAGGAGACGACATAGACTACGAACTATCAAAAACATTCAAAAACGCCACATCTTCTATTAAGGCCTTAAAAGAGAAATTATCATATCATGATATTGTAGATGGCGTTACTCGCAAAAAGCTTGAGGAAATAATCAGACCTATAATAAAACGCACTATGGATATAACAGAGAATGTTATTCTTGATAGTGGAATCCAAATTGATGGAATAATAACAGTTGGTGGATCTACAAGAATTCCACTAATAAAACAAGAACTTAGTAATAGATTCGGAGCTCCAATATTAGACGATGTAGATCCAGACCAAGTTGTAGCAATTGGATCGGCAAAACAAGCTGAAAATTTAACATCTAGATGTGGAAATCTTATAATAGACGTGGTACCATTATCTTTAGGTATGGAAGTAATGGGTGGCCTAAATGAAAAAATGATAATGCGCAATAGCCCTATTCCTACATCTTTCACGAAAGAATTCACAACATATGCGGATAATCAAACAGCAATGAGCTTCCACATAGTGCAAGGCGAACGTGAAATGGCAAAGGATTGCAGGTCTCTTGCTAAATTCGAACTCAAAAATATCCCTCCAATGAAAGCAGGTGCAGCAAGAGTAAAAGTTGTGTTTACAATAGATGCAGATGGCATAGTTTCAATATCAGCAAGAGAGGAACTCTCAAAAATACACCAAATAGTGAGTATAAAGCCAAGCCATGGGTTAAGTAGAGAAGATACAATAAAGATGCTAAGAAATGCTTATGACAATGCCGAAAAAGATCATCACTTAAGACTACTTACAGAAACGAAACTAGAAGCAGCAAAAGCAATTAAAAAACTTGAAGAGGCC
This sequence comes from Rickettsiaceae bacterium, assembly GCA_017995275.1. GTDB lineage: Bacteria > Pseudomonadota > Alphaproteobacteria > Rickettsiales > Rickettsiaceae > JAGOJE01. The sequence continues at coordinate 5,962 of JAGOJE010000043.1, forward strand.
ATTCATACAGCTTCAGAACTTTTGTCACACCAAGAAGCGGAAGACTCAAGGATATTCATTACGGAATTAAAAAATGTACAAGAAAGTGAAGATAGGGAATTGATAAGAACAAAGTTACAAAGAGTATTGAATTTTTCAGAAGAATTTGGAATGAAAATTTTGAATGAAAGTATTTCTAATAAAATGAAAGGCCACCATATAGATGAGGTAGAATGATGATGATAATAGCTATAATTTTTTCTATTGCATCGCTTATCACCTTGCCATATTTGCTATATAAAAATTCTGGCTTAAATATGATGTTAAAATTCGCAGTCACTGAAAATGCAAAATTAAACGACATTTTATCTAACCTAAGTAACGAAAAAATCCAATATATAAAACAAATTCAAGACCTGACGAATAAGGTTGAATATCTAACAAAAGCCAATCTAGAACAAGAAAAAGCACGAAAAGAGGCTTTTGATTCAGCAAAGGCTTCACTATTTGACCTAGGCGCCGGTCTTTCTAAACAACTTATAGAACTACATAAGCAAGAGACTTTGGAGGCTCGTCAAAATAGCGAAAAAAACATCACCACCACATCTGAAAAATTCCACAAAGAATTTGAGAAATTGCTAATTATAGTGTCAAATCTTAGCAAAGATGTAGATCATTCAAAAACTACAGTCGATATAATACAGAAATCATTATTATCACCAGGAGGAGCTGGCAAACTTGCAGAAATAACGCTAGAAAATATCCTTAAATCATCAGGCCTAAAGGCAAATTTGGATTTCACAATTCAGCACGATTTGAAAATTGAAGAGGGAAGGCAACGCCCAGATGCCTTAATTTTCCTACCAAGTGACAATCTAATGGTAGTTGACGCCAAAGCTTCCAAATTTTTGGTTGAACTATCAGATGACCTTGCCGATAATGAAAAATCACTAGCTGAGAAAAATTTAATGAGGACAATGTATAATCACCTAAAAGCTTTAAGCTCCAGGGAATATGCGGAAAATACGATCTCCCATTATCATTTAAAATCTAAACATTTCAATAATGTTATAACACTAATGTTCCTACCTACAGAATCAGCATTAGAAAGGATAACAGCATTAGATCATGAATTTATACATAAAGCATGGGCGCAGAATATTTTTCCTGTTGGCCCTACAGGTCTTATGAATATGTTATCTTTTGCAAAATTCCAAATAAACGACCACATGCGTTCTGAAAATCATAAAGTAATCATAGAAGAGGTCAGGAAGTTACTACTCTCAGTATCCGTACTTTCAGACCACTCCCAAAAATTAGGCGCAAATATCAAATCCTTAGTTTCGAATTACGATAAATTCTCTGCCTCTTTTAACCGCAACTTTCTTCCTAAAGCTAGAAACATAAGATCACTAGGCGTGGATGTAGGTAAACAAGATATAAAATCTTTAGATAGATATCACCTAGTTTCTTCAGAATCCGACTTAATAGAAGTAACTGAAGAAAACCAACTACTTACAAAACAAGATAATAATGAATAGATAATTTAATCGTAATAATCCAGCAACTTGTTGCCCTTTATAATAATGAGTCCTTCGGACTGGTTTTATTAACCTAGATTCGGGCTCCGCGGCCGGAATGACACGCACACACTGTCACCCCGGACAGGCGAGCTTCGCAAGCCTAGATCCGGGGTCCAGCGTGATAATGCGCCACTCCGTGGCTCTTTTTTCAATCCTGGATTCCGGCTCAAGGCCGGAATTGTAAAGGTTAACTAATTCGTTGACAGATTTTGCAGGAAAGCAGAAGGAGTTTTTCCTGACAATGATTGATGTGGTCTGATCTCATTATAGTAAATCAGATACTCAAACAATCTGTCT
>JAGOJE010000044.1 GCA_017995275.1 Rickettsiaceae bacterium
GTTAAAAGACAGATTGTTTGAGTATCTGATTTACTATAATGAGATCAGACCACATCAATCATTGTCAGGAAAAACTCCTTCTGCTTTCCTGCAAAATCTGTCAACGAATTAGTTAACCTTTACACGGAATGACAAGAAAGGTATACTGCACCCTACGCCAAGGTATTTCAGAAACTTCGATTATACATCGCCATGAGGAGCATCATCATGATGATCACCAGAAAGATTCATACCATCTAAATCTGGGGCTTTAGTTACCTCATCAGCATTGCCATTTAAGGTTATTTCAGTTATATCATCTCTTGCGGTCTGTAGCATATCGCATGACGAATGACTCGTGAAGAATCTGTCAATTTCTTCTGCTGAACCAATAAATCTATTAGCAACTATGGTTTTTATTACATTTTTGGCTTCTTCGGATAGAAGATTTAGATCATTATATATATGATCTTGGAAGGCATTTTTACACCATTGCTGCGCAGCTATATAGTCTGGTATTGCTAATCTCATGCTTTCTTCTGTAACATTTTCTGTAGCACCATGTTTTATCAGTAATTTAACTACTGGTATACTGCCCTTATAACAAGCATAATGAAGTGGTGTAAAATTATCATGATCCGGTTGATTAATATTTGCTCCATGCTTCAGGAGTAAATCTACTACTTCTGTATACCCATGAGCACAAGTTATATGAAGTGCTGTTAGACCCTTACTATTCGGCAGATTAACATTTGCTCCATGCTTCAGGAGTAAATCTACTACTGCTGTATTCCTAAAACCACAGGCAGTATAAAGTGGTGTGCTACCATTACTATTCGGTAGATTAACATTTGCTCCATACTTCAGGAGTAAATCTACTAGCGCTAGATCCTGATTAATACAAGCAATATGAAGCGGTGTTCGACCATTATTATCAGGCTGATCAACATCTACATAATACTTCCCTATAAGTAAATCTACTATTTGTAGGCGCACTCTAGAACAAGCATCATGAAGAGGTGTTCGACCATTAATATTCGGCATATTAACATCCGCTCCTACTGCTATAGCCGCTTCGCACCCCTTTACATTCCCTTCTCTTACCGCCTCGATAAGTTCATCTTGTATAGTCATTTTTCTACCTATATAAAATTTATAACGCGAATTCCTCGCTTTGTATAATTATTATAATATATTTATTGATTTTTGCAAGGATTTATTTACATATTTAGCTAAAAATACACTTAGTCCTTTATAAAAGTTTAGAAATTCCTTTCCGAACAAAAAAACCACAAAGTGGCTCTATTTTATGAAAAATGAGTCCTTCGGACTGGTTTTTTAAAGCTGGATTCCTGCCTTTGCAGGAATGACGCACACTCACTGCCATCCCCTACAGACCAAGCGCAGCGCGGTCGTGATGCGGGATCCGGCGTGATAATGTGCCACTTTGTGGATCTTTTTTGTCTGCATTCCGGCTCTAGGGCCTGAATGACATTGGCTGTTTTATGCCGCTCCACTGAATGGATGTAAAAAAAGCCTCGTGAAAACAAATTCACGAGGCTTAGCAAAAAACAAAAGTAACTAAAATTATTTAGCTGCTTCTTCTTTAGCAGGAGCTTCTTCAGATGTTTTAGCATCTTTAGCTGGAGCAGCTTTTTCAGCTACAGGAGCTTTAGCATCAGCTTTAGGAGCTGCTGCAGGAGCTGCTGCGAATACTGATGATGCTAGAAGAAGAGATGCAAACAATGCAACGATTTGTGTTTTCATAGTGTTTAACCTATTAAAAATGTTGAAAAAAAATTTTTGTACTTCGGATTATATACGCCGCATTATGAGGCCGCAAGTCTTTTTTTAAAGATTTTATCATATTTTTTATAGTGATGCTTTATTGCAACTCATATTTTTAGAAAAAGCATTTGGCTTTTATGCGCTATTGGCATATAAATGACCTGTATTTTTTTATGGCGGAAGGAGTTTTATAGATGTCTACACAATATGTATATGTAATGAAAGGGCTTACCAAATCTATAAATGGGAAGCAAATATTAAAAGAAACATGGTTATCATTTCTTCCTGGGGCAAAAATAGGAATCATTGGTCACAATGGCGCTGGTAAGTCGACTTTGCTTAGGATAATGGCCGGTCAGGATAAAGAGTTTGATGGTGAAGCCTGGGCTATGGATGGAACAAAAGTGGGATATTTGCCACAGGAGCCAAAATTAAATCCAGATAAAAATGTATTTGAAAATATAATGGACGGTCTTGCTGAGAAAAAAGCATTAATCGACGAATTTAATGAAGTCAGCGCTCGTTTTGCTGAGGAACTTACAGATGATGAAATGAATGATTTGCTAATGAAACAGGCAGATCTTCAAGAAAAAATAGATCAAGTGGATGCTTGGAGCCTTGAGAGGGAAATAGAAATAGCGATGGATGCGCTTCGTTGTCCATCGAAAGATGCCGATGTTACAAAAATATCTGGTGGAGAAAAAAGGAGGGTAGCACTTTGTAAGCTTCTTTTAGAAAGGCCGGATATGATTCTTCTTGATGAGCCAACTAACCACCTAGATGCGGAGTCAGTATCGTGGCTTGAGAATTATTTGAAGAATTATAAAGGTACAGTCATTACAATAACCCACGATAGATATTTTCTAGATAATGTAACTGAATGGATACTGGAAATAGATCGTGGTGAGTGTGTTCCATGGCATTCCAATTATTCTGCTTGGCTTGAACAGAAATATAAAAAGATGTCTTTAGAAGAAAAAGAAGAAAGTGATCGCACAAAACAACTCAAGAAAGAGCTTGAGTGGATAAGGCAATCACCAAAAGCTCGTCAATCAAAAAGTAAAGCAAGGATCAATGCTTATCAGGAGCTTTTAGAAAAACAAAGAGATAGAAGTTCAACTGTTACTCAGATAGTAATACCAAATGGTCCACGTCTTGGAGATGTTGTTGTTGAGCTAGAGGGCGTATCCAAAGGCTTTGATCACAAGCCTCTTATGTCTGATTTAAGCTTTAAAGTGCCACCTGGGGCAATTGTTGGAATTATTGGACCTAACGGCGCAGGTAAAACTACTTTATTTAATATGATAACTGGCAAGGACAAGCCGGATTCTGGTGCCATTAAGGTAGGGGCTACTGTGAAACTTGGTTATATAGACCAGTCTCGTGACCATTTAGATGGAGCAAAAACTGTATGGGAGGAAATATCGGACGGTTTAGATGATATGAATTTTGGAGACAGAGTCGTGAAGAGTCGTGCATATTGTGCAGCTTTTAACTTTAAAGGTGGAGATCAGCAAAAAAAGGTTGGAACTTTATCAGGCGGTGAACGTAACAGAGTTCATATGGCTAAAATGCTAAAAGAAGGAGCAAATGTTTTACTTCTTGATGAACCATCAAACGATCTTGACGTTGACACTCTAAGAGCTCTAGAAGATGCAATTTTAGACTTTGCTGGATGTGTTTTTGTTATAACTCACGATAGATGGTTCTTAGATCGTATAGCTACCCATATTTTATCATTTGAGGGTGAAACTCCTGATTGGTTTGAAGGAAACTATCAAGATTATCATAATTATATGTTGTCTCAACTTGGGCAAGATATTTCAAATCCAAAATATAGACATAAAAGACTTGCATAAAAATGATAGAAAATATTGTAAAATCAGCATCGGAGAAAATCTCATCAGCATCTAATTTAAAGGATGTGGAAGATTTGCGTGTAGAATTTTTAGGAAAAAGCAGTGCTCTTTCTTTAGAAATGCGGAAAATGGGATCTTTGAGCGATGAGGATAAAAAAACATTTGGGAAAATGGTGAATGATGCCAAAATAGCTATAACAAGCCTGATAGATGAAAAATACCATATATTAAAGAAGGCTCATTTGACTCAGCAATTCGAAAAGGAAAGGGTAGACCTAACTCTTCCGGCAAGATATAGCAAAAAGGGTTCTATTCACCCTATATCTCAATGTATGCAAGAACTTCTAGAGATCTTTGTAAGAATGGGTTTTTCTATGCAGGATGGCCCAAGTATTGAGGATGATTGGCATAATTTTACAGCCCTGAATATTCCAGAGCATCACCCAGCAAGGCAAATGCATGATACATTCTATATGAATGACGGTAGGCTACTTCGCACTCATACTTCCCCCGTTCAAATAAGGGGTATGATGAATGCAAAACCTCCTTTTAGATTCATAGCGCCAGGTAGAACTTATAGATGTGATTCGGACATGACTCACACACCAATGTTCCATCAGATAGAAATCCTTATGATAGATAAGGGCGTCCATATGGGGCATTTGAAATATTTAATAGAGGAATTTGTAAAACAATTCTTCGAAAAAGATACCATAGAAACAAGGTTAAGACCTAGCTTTTTCCCATTCACAGAGCCTTCTGCAGAAGTAGATATTAAAATTCCAGGCACCGATAGATGGCTTGAGGTTCTGGGATGTGGGATGGTTCATCCAAATGTGCTTAGGAATGTAAATATAGATCCGGAAGAATATCAAGGTTTTGCTCTCGGTATGGGGGTAGAAAGATTCGCGATGATAAAATATGGAATTCAGGACTTACGCCAATTCTTTGATGGAGATCAGAGGTGGATTGATTCTTATAGCTTTTCTGCTTTTGATATACCGAGCTTCATGGGAGGTTTAACGAGATGAAATTTACATTATCATGGCTTAAAAAATTCTTAGCTACAGATGCTACTTTAGCTGAAATTCTTCGTACTCTTAATCTTATAGGTCTTGAAGTTGAAGATGTGGTAGATAGAACAGTAGAGTTGAAACCTTTCGTCGTTGCAAAGATTATAGAAGCATCACCACATCCTAATGCTGAAAAGCTAAGAATATGTAAGGTTGAAACTGCCGAAGGAATGCTTCAAATAGTTTGTGGAGCTCCAAATGCAAGGGCTGGAATTAAAGTTATTCTTGCAAAAATTGGTACTATAATACCAAATGGGAAATTTCAAATTAAAGCATCTGAAATACGTGGTGTAACAAGCCATGGAATGCTTTGCTCTGAAAATGAACTATTGATAGGGGATGATCATGGCGGAATAGCTGAGCTCCCTGAAGATGCTGAAATAGGTGAAGAAGTAGCGCGTTTTCTTGGGCTTGACGATCCAGTGATAGAAATTTCCGTCACTCCAAATAGGGCGGATTGCCTTGGAGTATACGGTATAGCGAGAGATTTAGCCGCGAAGGGAATTGGAAAATTAGTCGATATAGTTGAAACCAGGTATAACTTCGGCGCTACAAAATCTTCTGGTGATTCTGTAGCAGATTCTGCTCTTGCAACTTGCGTAATAAAAGGCGTTAAAAACTGCGAAAGCCCTCTGTGGCTTCAAAAATTCCTTAGGTCTATAGGGCAGGAGCCAATTTCTGCAATAGTTGATATCACAAATTATATGTGTTACAGCTTTGCAAGGCCTATGCATGCATATGACAAATCCAAAATCGTTGGCGATGTGAGAGTTGCTTTTGCATCAGGCGGGGAGAAGTTTCCCGCCTTGAATGACAAGGAATATATCCTTTCATCTGAAGATCTTGTGATAAAAGATGATGTTGCAGTTCAAGCAATTGCAGGGGTGATTGGTGGATCTACTAGTGCTATAACAAAAGAAACTAGTGATATAATTTTAGAATCCGCATTATTTGACCCCATTCTTGTTTCTAAAGCTGGGCGTAGGCATTATATAGATACAGATTCAAGGCATAGATTTGAGCGCGCTGTGGATCATGAATATGTGATCAAAGGTCTGGAGATAGCTGCAGATTTGATAACAGAAATCTGTGGTGGCGAAGTAGAGAAAGTTACAATAAAGGGGAATTTAAAAAAACCTAGAACCAAGCTACAATTTGATCTTAGAACTGTAAAGAAAAAGACAGGTGTAAATATTGATGATGCTTCTGCTATTGGAATATTGAAAAGTCTTGGCTTTGAAGTGGGGCAAACAGCTGAATTACTTGATATTACAGTGCCAAGTTGGCGACATGATGTGTCAATTAAAGAAGATATAGTAGAAGAAATAATCCGTATTTATGGCTATGATAATATAGTATCTGTTCCTCTTCCGGATTGCGGGCAGTCTAGAATATTGTCCCAAATGCAAAGAAGATGCTTCGATTCTAGAAGGCTTCTTGCAGCTAGGGGCTATGATGAAGTTGTTACATGGTCCTTCATGAACAGCAAAAAGGTTCAGAATATTAATCTAGAACTACAGGTAAAAAACCCTATAAGTAGCGAACTAGATTATATGAGGCCATCTATAATTCCAAATTTGCTTGATGCTATAAGAAAAAACATTGCACGTTCTGCTACAAATCTTGCTTTTTTTGAAGTTGGGCCAATTTTTGAACCATCAAAAGAAAGAACGGCTATAGCAGCTATAAGGACATGTAAGTTAAGTGAAAAAACGCCGCATAGTTCAAGGGGTTATTTTGATGAGTTCGATCTAAAAGCTGATCTTGAATTGCTATTTGCTGAGGTGGGTTTTGGCCTGGATAAATGTGCCATTACTTCTTTAAGCAATGAGGAATCTGCTTTGTCTTTGTTATATCATCCTACAAGAAGTGCTAAAATTACTTTAGGCAAAAATCTGATTGGATATTTTGGTAGGATAAATCCAGAAGTTCTAGAAGATTATGATGTAAAGGAAGATGTTGTGGCTTTTGAGATATATGTAGATACAATTCCAGAAGCAAAACTCAAATATGGTTATAAAGGAGGTTTTGCGCCATCTATTTATCAACCTGTTGAAAGGGATTTTGCATTTCTTGTAGATATTGCAATTCCAGCTGGAGAGATGATTTCTTATTTGAAAAAATTGAACAAATTAATCCGTAATGCATTTTTGTTTGATCTATATCAAGGGGACAAGATAGAACAAGGAAAAAAATCACTGGCTTTCAACGTGATACTGCAAGCGGATGATAGAACTCTAAGCGAAAAAGAGATTGTAGAAGTATCTAACATTATAATCTCTGAGATGGAAAGCAAGTTTGGTGCTATTTTGAGGTCTTAGCTTCAATTTAGTACTTGATAATGCCTTGCTTAAGCTGCTATAACAAAAACTTGTATCTATTTAGGGATGGGGGCTAGAAATAAGAACCATGTCATCTCGGCCAGGTAAGCCACAAAGCGAACAGTGAGCCGTGATCCAGCACTATAATGTGCCACTTCGTGGCTATTTTTCACCTGGATTCCTACCTGCGCAGGAATGACAAGCTCTATTTTAAGCCACAATCCCTAAACAGATACCAAAACTTATGCGTTAAAAAATTTATAATATGGGGGAAATGGGCTAATGAAACTGTGGCAAAAAGTTACTCTTGCTTTGATTTTAGGAGTTGTGTTCGGTATTTATTTCCCTAAATATTGCTCTTATATTAAGCCAGTTGGGGATATATTCTTAAGGTTAATAAAAATGATTATTAACCCACTCATTTTTTTCTCTTTAGTTTCTGGCATTACGAGTATGAGCGACCCCGCATCTCTTGGCAGAATAGGAGTAAAATCCACGGCTATATTCCTTATGACAACATGTTTTGCTGTTATATTCGGTATAGGTGTAGCGCATTTTATGGAGCCTGGCAAAGGGCTTGTTATGGATTTTGGATTCACGAACTCTGGGCCTAAAGCCTTTGATTTGCCCGCCTTTTTTCTGAATATAAT
>JAGOJE010000045.1 GCA_017995275.1 Rickettsiaceae bacterium
AGTTCAAGCAAAAAGTCTCTAATATTGTCTATCAGCTTATTTTCTAACTCTCGCTCTTTAAGACTGCCTTGTATATCAAGAAATTCCAAGTTATATGGATCTTTTATAATGGCGGCTGCAAGATCAGATTGCACAGCAGGCAGAGTATCTTTAAAGTTATTGATGCTTCTTCCTTGTCTTGAGTATAAATCAGTACTTATTTGCAAAGCAAGAACGTTCCTAGACCAGCCGTTCTCTATGGTTTGACGCACATACCAAATACGTTCATTTTCTCCAGATGTCTTATCCATAATTATACAAATGTGCCCCCAAGGAATTTGCGCAGCAAGCTGTTGCGTAAATTCAAAATCAGGATAAGCCCTAGCAAAAGTTTGCATATAAACTAAATTTCTTGCTGATAACCCTTTCATTTCAGGAAATTCCTTCCTTAAATCTTGCGATATCCTATCTATAACCTTACTACCCCACCCTTCTTCTTTCTGACGTTCAAGAATCTGCTTCCCAATCTTCCAATAAAGCAAATCATTTCCTTATTAACAGCCAGGTGAGCTCTAATCCTTGCTGTAGTTATCTCTTTCTTTAATGTCTCTAGAAGTTCACCATAACTTCTAGCTTCTAATTCACTTGTCATAAAATCCTCCATTATTTTCTAGCTCTTCAACATAACTATTTTTTCTATATCTCCTAGAAATAAAATCATAATTTTTTGTTGAATCGAGTTTAAAAAGTGACTTTCTTCTATGCATATAATGTGCCATCTATTTTGCTGGTAGCTTGTAAGCATACAGAATACAAAATTTCCATTTCTGGACCCTCGTCGAATATATACACTTTTATTGCCACCCACGCGTTTGAACTTGGGATGTTAATAGAACAAATCAGCATTTTTAATTACGAACAATTTACTAAAAATATATATTTCAACCCAGAGTGCGCTATAAAAGCAACACAAAGCCTATTTTATTGAAACTTTCGCGAAAAAGGATTGCAAGCTCTATCTCTCATGTTGTAGTAATAATTCATTACGCAGTAGAGATATGGAAAAGAAGGAAAATCCTTACTAAAGACATATCTTAAGTCGTAGATTATTTATCCACCAATAAAATAAGGAAAAAACATGACGGAAACAACATCAGTAACACAGACGGAATCAGCAAACACTTACGACTCAGTCCCTTACGAAAGTGTACCATATGCTACATCTAACCCATCTTATATGAGAGCTGTTGGAACGCTCTTTAAGATGAATCCCGCAAAAATCGATGAGGCAAGAATTTTAGAAATAGGATGTGCTGGAGGTGGAAATTTAATACCAATAGCCGTTAAATATCCAAAAGCAAAATTGCTAGGTATAGATTTATCACCAGTGCAAATAGAAATAGCTCAAAAACAAGCAAAAGAAGTTGGAGCAACCAATGTAGAGTTTAAAACTGTTTCAGTTACCGATTTAAATTCTTCTTACGGAAAATTTGACTATATAATATGTCATGGCGTTCTTTCTTGGGTTCCTGAAGATGTTCGTTCTGCAATTTTTAAGGCTTGTGGTGAATTGCTTACAGATGGCGGTCTTGCATATATAAGCTACAATACATTACCAGGCTGGAATATGGTGAGAACAGTTAGAGATATGATGTTATATCACGCAGCTATGTTCCAAACTCCAGCAGAAAAAATTCAACAATCAAGATTGTTGCTTGACTTTGTAAAAGATAGCACCCCTCAGCAAAACAATCCATATGCTGATATGCTAAAAACAGAATCTACAATATTGTCACAACAACCAGACCATTATTTATTCCATGATCATCTAGAGCATGATAATAAACAATATTATTTCCATGAATTCATGGCAGAAGCAAATCGTCATTCTCTACAATATGTAGCAGATAGCAATATTGCTAGTATGTTCTTAGGAAATATGCCTGAATCAGTTTCAGAAAAACTTAAAGTAGTAAATGACATAGTACGCACAGAGCAATATATGGATTTCATAAATAACCGTAGATTCCGTATGAGTATATTATGCCGCGCTGGTACTCCAATAAATAGAGATTTGAATATAGATTCAGTAAAAGAACTGTATCTCAATATGAGAATTACTCCTGAAAAACCTATGTCAGAAGTACCTCTAGAAGACACAACTACTCAGGCTGTATTCTACCATCAGGGAATGAAAGAAAATAACATTTCAACATCATCTCCTGTTATGAAGGCTGCATTATATACATTCGTTGAAAATATGAATTTCCCATTATCATTCAACGACGTTGTAAAAGCTATAGCTAAGAAATTACCTAAAGCAAAAGCTCAAGAAGTAGAACAAGAATTTGGGGTAAATGCTCTACGTATGGTTCTATCCGGTCATATTACAATTTCAGAAGCTCCAAAATTTGTAAATGTAGTTTCTAAAAAACCTGAAGTATCCGCTCTAGTAAGATATCAGGCTTTAAATATGCCAACTCTTTGGGTAACAAATGAAATGCACGAGAGAGTAGCAATCAATATTTTCGACAAATATTTGCTAAGATATTTGGATGGTAAACATTCATCTGAAGATCTTGCAACAAAAATGACTGAACATGTTGAAGGCGGAGAGCTAAACATAACAAGAGACAACAAAGCTCTGGAAAATAAAGAGGAAATTAAGAAAGAAATCACAGCCGCTGTGACGCAAACCCTTGAAAAACTCAGAATTATGGCTTTATTGGTTGCATAACTTATGAAAAGTTGCAGCTATGATGAGGTACAATATGAGAGTAAACCTATTGTAAACTCTAAACCAGAGAACCTTTATGCGGTGGCGTCATTTTTCGGAATGACGCCACAACTTCCTGAAAAAGCAAGAATACTAGAGCTTGGCTGCGCAGGTGGTGGCAATATCATTCCAACTGCAATGATGTTTCCTGATTCTTACTGTCTTGGGATAGATATTTCCTCTTTGCAAATAGATTTTGCTTTAAATGCAAAGAAAGAACTAAATGTACCAAATATAGATTTTGTATGTGCATCTATTACTGAAATAGATGAGTCATATGGCAAGTTTGATTATATAATCTGTCACGGTGTTTTTTCATGGGTGCCAGAAGAAGTAAGAGCTGCTATATTTGCTACCTGCAAAAAGTTATTATCAAAAAATGGACTTGCATATATTAGCTATAATACAATGCCAGGATGGTCTATTCCTAGAACCATACGTGATATTATGCTACATTATTCTAATGGTGCAAAAAAATCCGAAGAAATATTATCAAAATCAAGATTCATAACGGACTTTTTAAAAGAAAACACGCACGCTGAAAAAAGCTATCAGGAACTATTAAAAAAAGAACTAGAAAAAATTGAAGAAGCTTCCGATCATTATATATTTCATGAACATCTTGAAGATACAAATGAGCAGTTTTACTTCCATGAATTTATGGCTCAGGCGAAGTCGCACTCATTACAATATGTTGCCCCAGCTGAGCTATTTACAATGTTCAGAGGCAATATGTATGATTATATTGCAGAAAAATTGCATATAGAAGATACTGAGGAAATAGAACAATATCTTGATTTCATATACAATAGAAGATTTCGAAGCTCAATATTATGCAAAGATAGTGTAAAAATAGATAGGCAGCCTTCGAAAGAAATAATCAAGAAATTCTTCTTGGAGACCAAATTCGAGCCAGAAAAACCACTTGCAGAAATTGATATATATAATGAAAAAGAAGATATAAAATTCTACTATGAAGGTGATAAAGAAACTTATTTTTCAAGAACCACACCTATCAGTAAGGCTATTTTTTACAGTTTATCTTATTACTGGAATTATCCAGTATCATTTGATGAACTAGTTGATCAAACTATGCAGATATTAAATAAAGAAACAATAGATGAAATAGAAAAAGAAGCATGCGATGAATTTATGCATTTGATAAAGCTTGGATATCTATCAATTTCTTTATCTGCACCAAAGTTCATAAATGAATTGTCAGAAAAACCCAAAATATCTGATATTGCAATATACCAAGCTGCAATAGGGCAGCCATGGGTAACAAGTATGACGCATAAAGTTATTTGGATGAGCAATATAGAAAAATATATATATCGCTATCTTGATGGAAATCACTCGATTACAGATATAGCAGATAAGTTGCTTCAGCATCTAAAAAATGGCGAGATAAAATCTGAATATGATGATAGAAAATTCGCAAAAAAAGACATGGAAGAGGAGCTAAACAAAGCTCTTAACAATATAAAATACAAAGCTTTGCTTGTTGGCTAGAATTGACTTATATTGCTCATAAAATTAGAAGAAAGGTTTTTATCTAGATATCTTTTGACGCGTGGAATGAATTCAAGATATTTATCTTGTCCATCCCTCAGAGCTTTGCGAGCAAACACCCCTAAAATACGCAAGTTTCTTTGTGCTCCTAGCAAGTTATAAAGTTTTGCTAGATCAGATGAAGATATAAGATCTGTACTAGATATGTAATAATCTAGCATCTTCTCCTCTAAACAATCATTTACATCATGCCTTGCGTCTTGCAAAACGGATACAAGGTCATAAACAGGACTGCCTCTTCTGGCATCTTGAAAATCCAATATTCCTATCTCCCCAGATGGTAAGTCCATCAAATTCTCAACATGGAAATCTCTAAGAGCTATTACCTTGTTTCCTGTTTCAGATAAAAAAGATAGCTTATCTCTCCATAAATCTAAAGAATCTCTTCTCTCTACTTCAGATACATCTTTGCCAATTAATTTAGGATACCAGTCCATATATACTTCTATACCAGAGAGTAAAAGCTCTAAATCATGATCTTCCAGAATTTTTGTATCACATTTTTGTACTTGATGTAATAAATCTATAACCCTTGAATAAATTTCATCTTCAGCTTCAGGCTTAGACAGTAAAGTATCTTTAATACGCTGCTTGCCAAAATCCTCTATCAGTAGAAAACCATTCTCCTCATCTGACGCAAATATTTCAGGAGCCCTAAGGCCATGAGACCTTAGTAAAGAGGCTATTTCAACAAATGGAACAACAGATGTATAATCAGGAGGACAATTCATTAGAATATAATCACGCCCTTTGGAGTGGATTCTGTCATAACTACGTGCAGAAGCGTCCATAGGAAGCTCAGTAACGAGAGATTCGCCAAGATTATGCCTTAACAGAAAATCCTGTTTGATATTATTACGCACTCTCTTTCTTCCCACGAGATGAAGATTTTTGAGGTTTAGGCTTAATCACGGGCTCTGCATTATTCTCTATAACATCCTTTGTTATAGTAATTTGCATATGACGATGATTTGCCACATCAAACATTATATCCATCAAAGTTTTTTCTATAATAGACCTTAAACCCCTTGCTCCGGTTTTTCTTGCTATCGCTTTTGTAGCTATTGCTTCCAAAGCTTCATCTTCAAACACAAGATCAACATCATCTAGCTCTAAAAGCCTGTGATACTGTTTTACTAAAGCATTTTTAGGCTTTGTTAAAATATTTATTAGGCTAGCTTCATCAAGATCATCTAAGCTTGCAACAACTGGCAATCTACCAATAAATTCAGGAATCATACCAAATTTTATCAGATCCTCTATTTCAACTGATTTAAATAATTCACCAGTTTTATGATCCTTCTTCGCTTTAATCTTAGCACCAAAGCCCATGGAACTTTCTGTCATTCTATTTTGAACTATTTTCTCTAAACCGTTAAAAGCACCACCACATATAAACAATATGTTAGTAGTATCTAACTGTAGAAAATCTTGCTGAGGATGCTTACGCCCGCCTTGTGGAGGAACAGAAGCCACGGTCCCTTCCATAATTTTTAAAAGTGCTTGCTGCACTCCTTCACCAGAAACGTCTCTAGTAATAGAAGGATTATCAGATTTACGAGCAATTTTATCAACTTCATCTATATAGATAATCCCGCGCTCTGCTTTATCTATCTTGTAGTTTGCAGCTTGCAACAATCTTAGAAGTATATTCTCCACATCCTCACCAACATATCCAGCTTCTGTTAGAGAAGTGGCATCGGCCATTGTAAATGGGACATCTAAAATTCTTGCCAAAGTCTGTGCAAGTAATGTTTTACCAGAACCAGTAGGACCAATTAACAATATATTGGATTTCGCTAGTTCTATTTCGTTACTACCTTTATCGATTTCTGCAAGCCTTTTATAATGGTTATAAACAGCAACAGAAAGAACTTTCTTGGCCTCATTTTGCCCTATAACATAATCATTCAGAGTTTTACAAATCTCTTTAGGAGAAGGAATAGTCGCATCATCTTGCTTTGGAGACTTCACTTTTACTTCTTCTTTCATTATATCAAGACATAGATTTATACATTCGTCACAAATAAAAACAGCTGGACCAGCTATAAGCTTTTGCACATCATGCTGCCCCTTGGCGCAGAACGAACAATGTAGTGTTTTTTTATCTTCACTCATAAAATTCCAAAATAGTTTTCTTATTTCTTAGATGAGACAATGCTAACCATGTCTCTATTTTCAATTATAGAATCTATCAAGCCGAATTCTTTCGCGGCTATAGGATCCATAAAATTATCACGCTCCATACTTTTTTCGACAATAGGAAGCTTTTGCTTGGTATGTTTTACATACAAACCATTTAATATAGACTTCACTTTCAATGTCTCTTTTGCGTGTATTTCTATATCAGTAGCCTGCCCCTGGTAACCCCCAGAAGGTTGGTGAATCATTATACGACTATGAGGAAGAGCATACCTTCTACCCTCAGCACCAGCAGTTAGCAATAAAGACCCCATTGAACAAGCTTGACCAAGACATAAAGTAGTTACTTTTGGTTTTATATATTGCATAGTATCGTAAATGGCAAGACCAGCAGTTACAACTCCACCAGGGGAATTGATATACATATTTATGTCTTTTTCCGGATCTTCAGCTTCTAGAAAGAGAAGTTGGGCTACGACTATATTAGCCATATAATCTTCTACTGGGCCGCAAACAAAAACCACACGTTCTTTCAATAATCTTGAATAAATATCATAGGCCCTCTCACCACGGCTTGTTTGCTCAACCACCATAGGTATGTAGGACATTGTGTGCTGGTTTGTCATATCTCTCCTGACTTTTTATAAATATAAAAGATGTATTCTAAAGATTTTTTTGACTTACGACTACAATTTTTTGAAAATTATATCAAATTCCCTGTAATATAGTATTTTTGCTATATGAAAATGAATGAGAATGGGCCACTTCGTGTCTTTTTCATGCATGAATTAAAAATAGAAAGACCTAGATTTTTAGCAAGAGAGATAGTACTACAATGTTATCTCATATTTCATGGGCTCCACCCTTTGTTTGTCCAAAGCCTTTTTTAGGTGATATTGAAGGAGTTCCGGAACCATCATCTTGCGATGTTATTGGTGAGTTTTTTTTCATTCTCTCAGCAACTGATATCCTCCTTTTAAGCACAACATCCTCATCAAGTAGTACCGGCTCTAGCAAAACTCCATTTCTTTCATCTTCTTTACGTTGCCTTACCTTCTCTATCAGAGGTTTTAATTCTTGTAGTTTCATTTTAGCATCTTCTGGCAGAATAAACTCATCGAGCCTCTGTAGCTCTTTTATAGAATCTATTGAAAGCTTGCTTAAATTTTCAGCTTCTAAAGTAGTAATTGA
>JAGOJE010000046.1 GCA_017995275.1 Rickettsiaceae bacterium
TCATTAGAGCATTATTCTTGGCTTCTTCACTTACACCGGCTCTTAAAGCCTGCAAACACTCTTCTGGTTTTCCAGACCACACTGCATCTAATAAAGCTTTATCAGCAATTGAAGGTTTGTTTCTAGCCCCTTGATTGCTAATCTTATTACTGTTTGGGGGTTTATGATAAAGGCCAGCATCAAGAACCAATAATTGTTTGTTGTGCACTTTTGTTGTAGGCTTTTTTATTCCTTCTGAAGAAGCATATGAATCAGTTTTTGCGACTTTATTAGTAAGTGGTTCATCTGGATTCTCATTCGCGCGCTTTTTTGTTTCTAGGCAAAGGGAGTCTTTAGATGAATCTTGGTAAGTATTTGACTGTTTGTAACTGTCAACATTCCCATTTGAGACTCTGTTGATTATATCATCTCGCGCATTTGCTAATATTTCACTTGTGCGATGAAATACAAAAAAATTATTGATTTCTTGTTGAGTGTAGTGATCATGAATAAACTTATTAGCAACTATCTTTTTCATTATAGTTTTAGCCTCTGTAGATAGATGGCCATATTCTGGAGTTGCTTTGAAGAATGCATTTTTACACCATTCATGCGCAGCTATATAAGCTTGCATCGTTGTCATTGGTCTCATATATTCTATACTGTCATCTATAGCACCATGTTCTATGAGTAATTTGGCAACTTCTATATTGCCACGCATACAAGCGCGCTTAAGAACTGTCTCACCATTATGATCAAGCTTATTAACATCTGCATGATACTTTATTATGAGTGAATTAATATCTTCTGCATTTGCAAACTCACAAATTTTATGAAAAGTACAACCATAATTATTGCTGGAATAATTAACATCTGCACCTTTGACTACGAGAAGTCTGATAAGATGTATATTCTTTTGCGCGCAAGCCTCATGGAGGGCTGACTTGCCATTATTATCATGATAATTAATATCCGCGCCTTCTTCTAACAAATATGGTATTATTTTATAATTTCTAGATTCAATAGCGCGTAGTAAAGCTAAACTTTTTGCTTCATTACTTACGTTTTCCGTTATAGCAGGCAAGGGGTTTCCAGGCCCTTCCAACCGTACTGGAGTTGTGTAGCACTGCGTGTTTTTAGACATTTCCACCTAATATTAAAGTTATAATTTCATAAACTCTTTGCATTGCGCAATCGTTATAATAGCTTTATTAAATTCTTCAAGAGAGAATTTTTCGAAGAGTTTGTGGTTGCGAGGTTAGCTCTTTTTATCCCTAGATCACACCTTCCTCTTACTTCAAGACTTCAGAGTAGTAGGCTCAAAATTTAAAAGTAACCATAGATTATTTACTTTTGTGATTTTATCAAAATGGTTGCATTTCTTTTCTGCTATTGCTAGGATATCTCAGTTTTACTTAACAGATAAGACAAGAGATATGGGAACAAACATACAACGGAATAATCACGAAGAAATATATAAGAACCATCTAACGAATGTAGCGGGAATAAGATTTACATCTAGAGAATGCGACATCATGTCATGCATAGTAAATACAAGGGGAGAGAAAAAAATTGCTTCTATATGTTCAATTTCACCAAAAACTGTAAGTGTACATATTTATAATATAATGAACAAACTACAATGCAATTCAAGAGAACAAATAGTAGATTTCATTGAAATGTCTGGAAAAATTAGATTATTTAGAGAATATTACAGTCACCTTTTGGCTCGTCATTATTTCAATGTAAGCCTGATAAAAATCTCCAAACTTATTCCCAAAAACTCCATTTTATATATTGATGCAAGAGCGCTGCTAGAAAACCCTCAGCTCGATCATGCTATAACTAAGGACCTAGCCCAAGCTGGAATAAAGGTACTAAAAGACCACAAAAACATCGAAGAAACTATAGATGTAAGTAAAATGAAGAAAGAAAAATACTACGAAGACTTACTATTGTTATTAGACGACATTTATCGATCGAGTAAATTAAGCGCAATAATTTCAGAATTCAAAACAAATCTACTATCTACAGAAGAATTATCAATAGGGCCCATAATTGCTCTTTCTGATGACTCAAAAAGACAAATATTTACCCACAAAAAACACTACACTATTCTAGCTGCAATAATTATAGCTATAGCTACAGCAATATACACAAGCACTAGCGATAAATATATCTTGGACCAAACTTCAATAGAAAATGCAATAAAAGACCTTGAAAGCTTCGTTGAAATATCTAAAACCAATAATTTCACAGCTAACAACATGGATAAAGAGACTCTTAGCAAGAACCAAAGTCTGATAAAAAAAGTAGAAAGTCTAAGTAATTGTAGAAATATGAAATCAACCCAGGAATATCTAGCAAAAGCAGAGATGTCACCTGAATTTATACTTAGCTACATGCATGGATTACAAGCCTTGGCATCTTATTATATGTATCACCAGCACGATGGAAGTAAAGCTGAAGAGGTTCTTCTACATGCAAAATATATAGCTGAAAATTATGTAAGCAAGCTTAACAAAGTACGAGTTGATTTTGACAAGCTTGCCCCAGAAGAAATTCTGTCTGAAATGCAAATCATCAAACACCTCCCTCAGATGTACACCCGAGTTATATATTCATTAGGGAGAACAAGTATATATACTAAAAAATTTGATGATGGAAAAAAATATTTTAAGATCTCAAAATATTTGGGCAAAAAACTTGGCATTTTTGAAGGACATTTAAGCGATACCGCTGGATTACTTGCCATTGAAATAAAAAAAGATGTGGATGTAACAAAAGCGGAAGAAGAAGTCATAAGGCTGCGAAAGTTAATTGCTTCATTTGAAGAAGTTAGGAGAGATGACAATCAATATATCTTAGATTACAATCCAAATTTACAAGTGCAGCAGATTGTAATCCCCACTGAGAGTAGATATAGCATCACATATTACTATAATAATATACTCAAAATTTATAGCCATTTGATCTTAGTGGATAAGGAAGAAAATATTCTAAAAGAAGATCTAAAACTAGCCAATATATCAATAGAGGCAGATCAAGCCTCAAAATCAGGAGCATCTAGACAAAGAGCCTATTTTTATAACAGCCTTGCTACATGTGTATTATCTCTATTCGACAGAGGTTATAGAAAAACATTCACAAGCAAAACAGCTGCTAAAATAGCAAATAGTGAATATATAGATGATCTAGATGTGGCCCTTAAACTATACGAACTTGCTAAAGCAGCTAGCAGAGAGGCGGATTATACAAAGGCAGATGCATATGATGGAGCTATAAAAGTTCTAGAAAGAAAGATGCAAACATATTCCCCAGAAGAAACTGAAAAAGAAGAGATCATTGAAAAAATTAGAGAATATGAAGAACACCGCAACCTTCTAAACAAAGCATTATTTAGAAATGGGTAATATGGAAAATCATAGTATAGGGGGGAGCTACAGCAAGTCGTGATCAGGGATCCGGCATTTTGATCCTAGATTCCTTGCCTTAAGCCCAAATGACAAAGGGGGCACGCCATGATACCCCCTTAGATATACAATATAGATATTACTACTATTTTTTATGCCAGTTGAATTCATCACCAGGAACAGGACATGATACAGCATCTAGAATCCAGTTTTCTCCATGTTTAATCATCCTATATTTTATAGTCTGCTTAGAAGAAGATGAATACTCGTCACACTCTATGATTGCCAGATGCTCTGTCTGCTCAATAGTCTTATAGGTTAAACCACGTGGATGAACTTGAGCACAAATTAGTGGGTCGTAATCTATCCCACAAACTGTACCTTCATCATACTTATATTTTTTACCGCAGTTTTTATGTACAGCTTCTTCCTCTTTCCTAGCAAATTCACTTATAAGCTCCTTAGAAAACAAATCATGGTACTTTTCTGTTTCCTTTGGAAGATGTATATTGTTAGGATTTTTTGTTATCACTCTAAATAGATTCTCATCAGCTTTATTAATCTGCAGAATTTTCTCTAAAGCCCTCTCTGGAGGCGTCAACTCTGCTGAGTCAGAAAAACTTGTCGACCTCACCTTCTTATATACAAAAAATGCCGCGTAAAGAGCAAGCACCAGAATTACTAATTTTACAACTTTTCTACCGCAGCTACTACCTTCATGATTATCACACTTTTGATTTTTACGCATCATATCCTCCGATTTTTTTGTTAACTAACCTTAACCATCTAATAACCCGCTAAGTGGCTATCTGAAAGGCATAATAGACTATTTAATATCAATTAGTCCAGATTCTTTTTTTTCTTTTTCTTTTTATTGAATTTTCCAAAATTCTTCATGAAATTTTGCATATAAGTTTTTTCACTTCCTGGAGATTTTGTATATTCTTCAGAAACAACTATTCCATCTTCATGATTATCATTAAATACTTCTACTTCCGTCAGTTTATTACCACTAAACACAAGTTTTACAACCCTCTGAGAAATAACCTTAGGATCAAACCAAGCCCTTGAGTACATCACCCTTTGAGCATAAAACCATGTATCTTTACTGTAATCAGAAACTATTGTTGGAGTTCCTATCAACCCCACCACTTGCTCTTTCGTCATTTTTTTATTCATCAATTGCTCAACTTGGGCGTCCTCCACAAACTGCCCTCTAGAGTATATAGTTTTGCACCCAGTTAGGGTCAACACGAGTAGTAATAGAGTGGCGTTAATGTATTTCATAAGATGTCCATTTCAAATATTTGTTAAAAATTATAGCTTTTCTCTGGAAAATATAATATATTACCTGCTCATTATGACAAGTTTTTTGTTTAAGGAGTATAAAAAATGGCTGTTCCAAAGAAAAAGACATCCAAATCTAAGCGCGATATGAGACGTTCTCACCACGCATTGTCTAAAGTAAATGTTGTTGTGGATTCACAAACAGGTGAATATAAACTACCTCACCACATTTCCTTAAAGGACGGAACTTACAATGGTAGGACTGTAGTAACAAGTAAAGAAGTGCCTGATACAGATTCAGACGAATAAATATTCATATGGCAAATATCATTGCGGGATGTGGATCCTACCTACCTAAAAGAGTTATAACAAACTCTGAGATGGTTCAAATTTTAGACGGAACCACTACTGAGGAGTGGATTTTTTCCCGCACTGGTATAACACAACGCCATGTAGTAGCAGAAGGCGAATATACATCACATATGGCAGCTCATGCTTCGCTTAGGGCTATTGAAGATGCTGGGATCGACAAATCCGATATAGACCTTGTAATATTATGCACAACAACACCAGACTCTACATTCCCATCATCATCAGCAAAATTACAGGCTAATTTAGGTCTTCTAGGAATCCCGTCGTTTGATATTCAGGCAGTATGTTCTGGCTTCGTATATGGAATTCATATAGCTGATTGCATGATGAGTGCGGCTGGTTATAAGACGGCTTTAATCGTTGGCGCAGAGACAATGTCTTCGATTTTAGATTGGAAAGATCGCTCTACTAGCATATTATTTGGCGATGGAGCTGGAGCGGTTATATTAAAAAAATCCACATCCGAATCAGGAATTATAGGAAGTATAATTCATTCGGATGGCACTTTGGGCGATATATTATACACAAATGGTGGAACTGCAAGTACTGGGAGATCCGGAGTTGTACATATGAATGGCCGCGAAGTATTCCGCCACGCGACACAAAAATTATGCGACATTTCTCTTGAAATACTTACGAAATACGGCATCAAGGCAAATAATATCGATTATTTTGTTCCACATCAAGCAAATGTAAGAATAATAGACCACGTCGCTGAAAAGCTTGGTATAGAAGAATCGAAGATCATAAAAACTGTTGATAAACACGCAAATTGCTCTGCGGCATCTGTCCCCTTAGCGCTATCAGATCTTAAAAAATCAGGCCGATTGAAAAAAGGCGATATAATACTAACAGCTGCAATAGGCGCTGGAATAACATGGGGAGCCAATCTACTTAGGTGGTAGAATCGTCATGTTGAGATTCACCAATTTGCAAGACCTCAGGATGAGTCTTCTGATATTCTTCTAGAAACTCAACAACATCTGTATGCCCATTTTCTTTTGCAAGATCTATAGGTAGTCTTTCGTATTTGTCTTTCTCTACAATTAAACCTTCATCACAATTTATAAGGAACTTAATTATTGGAAGGCACCCTTTCTCTGCAGCTATATGAAGTGAATTCTGGTCAAAATATTGTCTTTCCCTCACTCTCTCTATTCCTGGTGCATATTTTTCTATCAACTGTACCATTTCTATATCTCCACTCGATACAGCACAGTGCATCGAATTCTGACAGATATTGTTTAAAATCTTCGCCGACTCTGGATTATGCTTAAGGATTATTTCTGCCATTTTTAGATTTTGAGAATACACAGCCCAATAAAGTGGAGTATTTTTACTACCATCCTGCGCATTTGCTAAATTTTTATCATATTTTAAAAAGTCTAATACTCGCCTATCTTCTCCTCTCATTACAATTCTATGAATTAGCATATAACCTTCTTCGTCTTTTAGATATACAAGACCCGGCTCAACATCTATTAATTCTTTTATAGTTTTTCTATAATAGGTACCTTTTCTTGCGAGATTTTCTAGAATTGTGAGCTTTTTGCTATCACGTAGATTACAATCGCACCCACAGTCAATTAATGTTTTTACAACATCGGCCTTATGACGTTTTGCCGCAAAAAATATTAAATTAGATCCATTTGGGTAAATAGCAGATGTAAATTCTTTTCCCTCTTCAGATTTTAGTTCATTTCTTAAAAAATCATTATCCCCTTCCAAGATAGCATCTTCTATTTTTATTAGTTTTTTCAGCTTTGCGCTTTTTTCATTCTCACCTAATCCTTCTAAGTTTAAGTTAATAGGATATTTATCTACTCCACTTTTGTGACAACCATTTTCCTCTATTATTCCAAATTTTTTTAATAACTCATCTGCTTGAGTTACTTTATAGGTTAATATTTTGTTTTCATTATCACCAAATAAAAACTTCTTTATACTTATTTTTCCTAACGCAAGGGCTTCAAAACCTTTTTTGCTATTTTCATAATAAAGAAGCAAGTCTGATATTGCTCTATCGGCTAATTCTTTACTTGCAAGTTCAACCTCACCTGAATTTGAGTCGTTTAATAAATAACTACCATTCTCTTTTTTTATTATGTCTACTACATGGGATGTTCTTAAGGTTTCAAAAGATAGAAGAATAGCCTTTGAGGAACCTCCTAGCCCCTCTTTTTCTGAATTTCCAAATATCAAATCTATAAAAGAAGTTTCTCTTAGACTTTTACTTTCCATATCAAAAGATTTTGTTAACCCGTTGTAAATTTTTGTATTTTGCAACAAGTGATATATTGCCACCCTTTCAGCAAAATTTCTAGAATCCTCCGCAATAATTTTTTTCGCAACCTTTACTGACCAAGATTTATCAGTAACATCAAAATTTATAGTACCAAACCAAAAAGAAAAAAATAAGTTAGTAAAGAACTTTGATATATAACCCATTAACCCATTGTATGTAGTAGAATTTTCTGCTTTACACAATGAAACGTTACTATTGGTACTAGAGTGCTTAAAATAATGC
>JAGOJE010000001.1 GCA_017995275.1 Rickettsiaceae bacterium
TGCTTACAACATCCAGCTTTGCATCCGGGCTTGAATTGCCTATGCCTACGTTGCCGGTATTGTAATATATGTCGCTGCCCGTAGTTGTCCATTGGGATGATCCTCCAGAATAATTAGGAACATTTAATACTCCTGTTCCTGAATTGTAAGTAGCAACCCCACTCGTTCCTGTAGTTGTTAAGCTAATAGCACTTCTTGCTGCTGAATTAAAATCCTGCCAAGTTTTATCACCTCTCCAATATTGTGCTGTAGTTCCAGGGGTAATTGCCGGCTCAGTACCACTAGAGCTTCCACCTATAATATCCCAGCAACTTGTAGTAGAATTATATTTAGCTATGTAATAAACATTAGCAACAAGATCGCCCGATACCAATGCCGATCCATTTTTCTTAATACTTCTTGCCGTCCATCCATTTAATTTTAATGTAGAGGCTCCTGTATTAGAAATGGCAGGCATCATACCTATTTCAATGCCGTCTTTTTCTAAAGGAGGAATAAAACATTTAGAATCAGTAATAGCCATAGAATAACTATTCGTACCAAGAGCGGTCCCTTTTGCACACGTAACTACCGATTGATCAATCTGCGCCTTTGCAAAAACAAAAGCAAATAAAAAAGTTATTAATAAATATGCTTTTGTTTTCATATAATCAAGAGTTGTCATTATAGTTTAGTGTGACCTTCCAAATGCCTGTAGTTATTGTATTCCAGTTCACTGTTGGAGTAAGGCTGAAATAAACCCCGGAAGCTGTAGATATAGGAGATACCATAGCGCTCATAGACGATATTAGTCCTGCCGTTTTAACATCATTCATTGGGAAATACTCATCCGTACCACTCGATCTTCCTGATTCACAATAAGCGGAACCACTATCAATTGATTTAAGACATTCTATTTGTACAGATGTTATAAGAGCCTTGCCAGGTATGAGTGCAGCATCAGCCTTCATTAGTATAGACTGCTTATTCATATTGGCCGCAGAAGTGAAAAAATGATCTACCGTAACTCCCGACATAGAATCTCCGGATATAGCTAACACGGCCGAAACCTTTCTTACCGGCATAGAACCAATCGTAGATGAGAGGCTATCAACCGTTGTGTTCAACGTATAAATCTGCTCCATGAGCAACTTTAGATCGTTGACTATTTTTTCTCTTATATATTTATTATCAGGAGTATCAGACCCTGGCAGTTTAAACATCTCTGTGCTTCTCAGCTTATTAATCAACTCCTGAAGGGTAGTAGGCATGATATACTTTTCTTAGTGTGATATTTTTCAAAAGTATATCAGATGTTAATAATGTTTGTTACAAAAAAACATAACAATTAAACATTTTGTATATTTTACATTTGTATTATTTATCTGATTAATCATGAGCCTTATCATTAAAACCACAACTTCAAATTCAAGTATATGTGAAAAAATAAATATCAAAGAAGATACAGGTGCTTACAGTGCTACTAATCAAGGTGGATATGGAGTTCCAAATCCATTAACATCACACGTACAAACAGCTAAAATTTATATATCAAAAAGAGATTCTACAGGAATATTTTCAACAGAAACAGAGATAGATGCTTTCGGCACTTTTCCTTCAGATTCAGGAGCTAATTTTGAAGTAGATTCTACTCTATACAGTCCCGGATTTTCAGACGGCATTTATAAAATAAGATATGTAGTTACGGGAGTAGATGGAAGTTCTAATGCATTCTCCTATGAATCCATAGAGTATGTTGTTATGCAGTGCTCTATAGATTGCTGCTGGCAAAAATTATCACTTGAAGTAGTTACTTGCTGTACGCCTGAAATAAAAGATAAACATAGAAGAATCGGAGTTTTGATGAGAGCATTAGAAGCCTCTAAATATGGAAATGAATTAGATAATATTCAAAAAATAATAGACGAAATTACAAGTATCTGCAATTGCAGTTGCGGATGTTAATACAAAAAAAAATGGGAAACACTTCATTGAAAGTTCCAACGGGACCAAGAGGGCTAAAAGGAGAACCGTCATGCCTGGTTGTTCCTATTACCGCAAACGCTTCTCACACACTTGCTTCTTATCAAACAGTAGGAAGCATAGTAATAGGCAACGATACCAACTCACCTTTTACGGCAGCAGCTTTTGGGATATATGTAGAATCAGGAAGCACGGGAAGTGTAAAAATATTACACATAGATTCTAATGGAGTAAGCACAACTCTATACGAGAACACAAACATTACTTCAGTCAATCAATACAACGTTGAAAAAGCAACTAAGTATCTAAGCAATCCGTTAAGTATTGTGTCTAACCTTGGAACAGTATATATTCAAACATTGAATCAAACTGCCGGAAAATATATTAAAATATCAGGCTGCACTTTATATTACCAATTCAAATGATTTTTGTAGCTGAATCTTTAACTCGTTTTGAACTTATTCAGCATTTGAGATATGCTAATCAAATGGCTGTAGAGAAAATAGTTTCCTACATAGACAAAATGAAGGATGGAGAAATGGATGAGAAGTTATTTGATGATGCAGAATTGTTATTTAATCTTATAGATAGTATAAAAGAAATTACTCCTATAGGAGATATGATAGATGGAATACATGCAAGTGCCAGATTTACTATGTGGTCCGGATTGAATGCAAGGATTGATTCTATAAAAATTAATAACATAGACTATCCGTCTATGTACATGCCCCCTGCCATTAACCACACACAATCTGCCCTGGCAGAAGCCTTTTCACTTCATATAAATTCTTTTTATCCACAGAATCCATATTATGCAATTGCTGAAAAAGACGATATAATTATATACGGAGTACAGTACAATAATGATAATGGAGCCGCCGTATCTTTTCATATAAATCTACCCGGCATAGGTGGTTCTTTTTCAGGAACATTAGACGGAGGAGTTGATGGAGAAGAGCAGGAGAGTAACTGCTTAACTAACGCCAACCTTGTTCTCATCCTTAATAAGATTACTTCTCTGATTGATTGTTAACAGACTTTTGCTGAACAACCTTTCTTCTTTTTATCATTTTATTTTCCATAGAAGGCTCATTAGCACCGGTAGCATAAGGCAACAATACGCTTTCAAATCCCCTTTCAGCATCCTTGTTATCAGATGTTTTATAAACGTCAAGATCGTCTGAAAGAAATGGAATATCTTTTTCAAGAGATTCAAAAAATCCATTTGCCTTTCTATATTTTTTATCTTTCCATTTATTGATATATCCTATCAATCCCTGATATGGAATTAATTGTTTAGAAGAAAAGCCTATTTGATTCATTAAAGTATAATCCCCCTCTCCATCTAATACTTTAAACATGCCCCCCACATTGGCTAATGGTGTTGTTTCTAATATAAACTTGCCCATTCCATAGGTAGCCTTTCCTAATGCATCTAATGCATTATTGTTTAACGCCTCTTTAGAATCTTTAAAGTGATGCTTATAAGCAGCCGGTATCGCCATGGACAACCCGAAGGGTCCAAAGTATTGCATAGGCACCCAGGTATCCCCTATTCTAACGCTATATGGTTTCCTTCCTGAATCATAAAATAAAGCCCTCTCCTTTTTATCTTCCGGGGCCGACCATGTTGTTTTATCTGTAGCCGCCATCATGGCTCCTATTCCCATGGCTACGGATCCTAATGTAGCCCTTGCTATTTTTTGTTTACTGAATTTACCACCGGCAAAACCCAATGGAGAGAATTCAAGAGCGAATTGTGTAGCCCTCATGGGGGTCATTACAAAAGGGACAAACCAAGATGTTCCATACCCTACCCAATCCTTTCTGCTCCTCCACTTATTAATAGCTTCGGCACCATTTTCTAACCCCTTAGAAAATACATCCATTTCCTCTTTATTCAGCAACGCTCTGTTTCTATATAAGAATTTTTCTGATAATGATTTTGCTTTATTATTCGCCTCTTTCTCAGACATCCCTTTATCCATCAATCTTGTTTTTTCTGCCTGCCCAAGCATGGTGCTTATAAAAACATCCTCCGATTCCATAAGTCTTGTTGGCGCTGAATATTTGCGTAACGTTTTAGAACGCCTGAAATCTTCAATCATTCCTTTAGGCTCCCCTACATCAAGTATGCGGTCCGCCACATATCCTTTCTTAAATGATTCTTTAGCAGCCATCCATGCATTAGGGATATTGGTCAATGCACTCACTATATGCTTTGGTGCATCTGCTAATTGATATTCCCTGGCAGAAGGGTTGTCAGGATGCTTTGTATAATCATATACAGAACCTGCAAACATATCTAATGGCCTGGTTAAAAATGTATTAAATAGTCCTTGATAAATATTTCTGGCATGAGACAAAGGATTCGATAGCATGTTATTGTATCTAAACGCATCAAACTTCTCTTTAAATGTAGGAGGGATTTGATCAGCAATATAGTTGAGCACTCCCATAGTAGCCTCTGTCTTATCAACTCCTTCAGGCATCTTGCCTATATCCGACATCTTTTTAAATATGGTCTTTTTTACTTCCTTTGGCAAATCTTGCTTATTAACCTCATTCATCATCTTATCGGACATCTTAACGATTGTTTCCGGAGATAGCTTATTCCACAGCGTAAAGGCCTGTATGCCCTGCCCTGCTTTTTTACCCATAGTAGTCAGGTGGTCTACTATCTTAACAGCCTCCTCCCAATTACCTAAAGATTCATGATGTTTTATTAATCGTATGCCCTTAACGGCTACATTGGCATCTAACCCTTTGGCTTCAAATACATCTTTTTCAGCTTGTGTAATATTCGCTTTTATATCTCTATCCGCTTTGGCAATACTCTCTTTGTTTGATATGCCTTCATAGAATTGATCCAACTCTTTTGTAGCACCTTTAAGTTCTTCAGTAGTCTTGTCACTTCCTAATACAGTTTGTATAAATTTTCTTTTTTTACTTTCTTTAGAATCATCTATGTACTCATCTGCTTTTGTTTTAGCATTTTCAAAAGTCAACTTCTCTCCCCCTATTTTTTCTTCAATATCTGCAAGGAAAGTACTTTCATTAAAGTCGGGCTCACCCGATAATTGTTTATAAAGCCTGGTATTCCTGATGTTGTCAATTACCTTATTCTTTTCTAACTCTTTATTATCAGAATCCTTTATTGCTTCTTTAATAGAATTGACAGTATGATCTAATAATTTGTTATACGATTCAGGACTGGTAGCTTGAGAGTACGCCCCTGCATCCGCAAATGACAATATCTGCTCCGCAGGTCCTATCTCTTGTGTATTGCTGAAAGGACGATTTGCTTTTTCTTCATTTGTAAGATCAAGTCTATAGGCGGCATTTCTCGCTTGCACCTCTCCTGAAAGTTTTCTATATAGCTCATATTTTATCTGATCTTCAGATAAACCCTTATTAAGCAAACCATGTTTTTGTGCTAATTCTTTATATAATTCAGGATCGAAATTATATGGAGTACCTCCTTTTGCAAAGCCTTCTTTATCTTGAACAATATGTTCTAATTCGTGAGTAAATAATCGTCTAACCCCACGCAGATTATTTGTTCTTCCGAGGATGTCTCCCTCACCCACTTTGGAGAAATTGGTTTGAAACTTTGCTGTATTGATTTGAATTGTTTCTTTGTTAGAAGCCCTTTCTTTGATGTAGACCGCTTCTTCGTTTTTGTTTTTTTCATCAAATATGAATTTAATGTTTACATTTTTTATTTCAGGATATGCCTTATACAAATCTTCCGCATCAAACAAATCAGTTATATTGTAATCTTTCCCATCCGGATTTAACATCAAATGTACAACATTATGTATATTTTTAAAATCACCGTCAGGCAATTCGTAGTTCCAACTCCCGTCTGTACCCCTTTCCCACCCTGTTGCTAAAAATATTTTACGGCTGCCAACACCTGTTGATTCCATAACCTTTGCTATTCCTAATTTAGCAGCAGCACCATTCTCTGTCTTATCATTAACGCCTTCTATCTTATTGAAAATATTCTCTGCATCTTTATTGGTAAATACGATTTTAAATTCATCATACATATCCTTGATGAATTTCTCAACAGTATAAGCACCTAATTCTATTTGTGCTTTTGCGTATTTGTAAGTAGCATCTAAAACACGTAAATCTGTCTTAGCGCTTTCCCACGCCCCTTTCTTTCCGGCAATAATGCCAAGTTTTTGTTGCTCATTCCACCATTCATTGCTGGCAGTCCTTAGCTCTTCTCTTGCTGTTTTTGCTCTTTCTCTGATGGCTTGTCCTTCATCTTTGACTTCAGCCGCTCCCACAGGTTCGCTTTCCAAAGGAGTTGTTTGGCTTTGAGCATCGCCTGCTCTTTCTCTTTCTGTAGTTTCATCAAGATATGTTTTTATTCTGTTAATCTCTTCCGGTGTATACAGCCAGTCATTCTCTTTAACGAATGTATCAAAATTATCTTTATTTATTCCCTCGTTATTAATAACTGATGCTGTATGATCTTTAATATTATTCGCTTTCTCTATGTCCATGGCCTCTAGCTCTTCCGGCATAGGCTTCTCCTTTACAGCCTTAAAATATTCATCCAGTGGTATTCCGCTTCGTACAGTATTGCCACCTCTTCCTATAATTGTATTGATCTCCCCTTTATCCTGAATATCCTTTGCCGCTTCAATTATTTTACGTGCCGGAACTGAATTAACTCCTTTCTTAATATCATTCAGCCCTTTTGTTATTTCTGCGGTACTCAAGCTCAGGTCCGCCCTCCAGTCCAATATTTGTCCGGCAGAATTAAACAGTCCGCTATCAATTAATTCATTTGCAAAATCTATGGTAGGTTTCTCATAAACATCATCAATAGCCTTTCTCTTCTCAACAGGTATTTCACTATTCTTATATAACGACCCACCAGACAACTCTTGTGTATTACCCTTTGGCAAGGCACTATTTTCTATAGGAGGATTAGCCGGTTCATCAAAAACAGATCGTTCACTTTCCACCCTGGCAGGCTCTTTTTTTATTTTTAACGCCTCCAACTCCTTAAACTGTTCATCCGTCATAAAATCAGGATCCATAGAACTGAGCTCATCAAATCTTTTTTTCTCTTCTATACTTAACTCCTTAACATTTATTTCCCCTATCTTAACCTTGTCAAAATATTTAGCCATAGCACTTTTGCTGATTGGCATACCCCTGTCATTCATGTCTGATATTACCTTATCGGTAGGCACTTCATCAATAATTTCTTTCAGATCGGGGCGTATACTCTTTAGTGATTCTTTTATGCTATATGCTTTTTGATTTATAAGCTCAGCAGAACTAGCACCGGTTCCGTCCGATATTCCTCCAGCCTCTTCAACTTTATTAAGATTTACTTCAAGTCCATTTTTCTCTGCAATATCATATACAGCCTCATCATCTAACATACTCCCCGCCTCTACTATCGTAGATACGTCTTTTTGAGTAAGGCCCTTTTTGTCTTTTATTTTCTTTATAAGATCCTTTGCGTACTTTATACCTCTTCCAGAAGCAAATACAAGAAAGTCTTGCAATATATTATCTATCACCTCTGCGCCTAACTTACCCGCCTCTCCTTTTGGTTTGAATAAAGAATTCATAGGGGTTAGCAATTGGTTGACAATCTCTTCTCCTCCGAGGGCAACACCGGATAGTTGCATCCCTTTCTGAAATAGTATGCCCTGTGGTGTAAAATTCATTATTATGCCACCGGCAGATTCAAGAAGCCCTGCTGCTGATTTTAAGAATCCGAGCCCTACTTGAGAAAAACCTTCTTTGGGATCTACGAGTGACCTTTCCGCCCCTTGCGCTATATCTTTAAAACCATTACCGGTTCTTGACAATCCTTCTTTAATCGTTTCTCCTGCTTTACCAACGTATTCTTTTGCCGAATCTATGGGATGACTAACAACAGCGCTATAGTCTAATGGCTTTAACAGTTCATCCATAGCCTCTCCAATAGCCAAACCTCTTTCAAGCCCTTTTAGTTCTGCACTTGCAAGAGAGGGGCTTTCCCACATCTTTTGCTCCTGCTCTGTAAGCGGTTCCCCTTTTTGTATTTTAGGTAATATACTTTCACGTATATGTTTCTCCTGTTCTATAGCCGCTTTTTTATTCTCCTTGGCAAGTTTTAAATAGTTTTCCGTTTCTGCATCTGCCTGTTCCTTAAAATATTCCTTATCAATTGTTTTATCATCTTGCCCATCTTTATTATCCAGAAGGTCAATATACTTCTGAGCAATATCTTTGTCCTGGCTTCTTTCCAAATTTCTCCATGTCTGAACCCTTTTTAATGTCGCCTCCTGCATTAAGTTTTTATCTCCACTTAATTCTGCCATCTTGTAAGCAGTTTCGTAATCTTTTAAAGCAGAAACATCATCCTTAACTCTTAGCTTATATGTGCCTCTGTTTAAGTATAATGAAGCATCGGTAGGATTATTTTCAATACCACGATCCAAAGCATCAATAGCCATAAAGTTATTTCCGGAAGTTCCGTATACATACGCTATTCCATTATAAGCATTAGTGTAATTTTTATCATTGGCAATGATGCTCTCATAATTAGCTAAGGCCTCTTTATTATTACCCATCCTGTTTTGGTGATAGGCTAAAGAATAACGGGAATCAATATCTGCTGGATTCTCTTTAAGTTTTTTGCTTACAAGCATTACCTGCCTGGCATTGTTAAATACATCTTCCAGCTTATCTTTTATAACCCCTTCTTCCTGCACACTAACTTTCCTTTCTCTTAAAAGTTTTTGGTAAAAATCATTCCTGCTTTTATCTGCCGCAAGATCGAATAGAGATGGGTCATTAGCCCATGAAGTAAATAATGGGGTAGCTTCTTTAACCACTTTATCTACAGAGTTTTCAGGAGCATCATTATCGGGAAGTGGTACTTTTTTAATAACCCTTAACGCTTTTTGCTTATAAGGCCTAAACTCTACACTATCATTATTCCCCGGATATAAAGTAGATGGGGCTTCTGAGGCGGATGGACCTAATGAACTCTCTGATGGTTCTTTTTTTTTTACAGAATCCGTTTTAACAATATCGGAAAAGTCAAACTCTTCATTTCCCGAATTGCTTATAGTAGGTTCAGATTTAACTATATCAGAAAAATCGAACTCTTCTTCTGTTTCTTTATTTTTATTCTGATCCATTATTTGAACTTAGATAGTATTTGTTGTAACTCTTCTTTACTTGGCTCCCGTTTAAACTTGCTCTTGAAGGCGGATAATGCTTTCTTTTGCCTTTCACTATAGCCGTTATTTTGATTTTTGCTTTTAAATAAAGATTCGAGATTTCGACCAATAGTTCCTTCCAATTTCGTTTTGTTGAAATTGTCTTTTAAAGGGGCGAAGTCAAAATTAAATTTATTCGGGTCTTGTCTATACTGTTCTTCATACCATTTATTTTTATCAAACTCGCTCATATCTTCCCACCCTTCAGGCTTTACCATATTAGGATCGGGAACTGCAACCTCCATAAACAGTTCACCTGTTTTTTTATCTTTTAATAAGGCCCCTGTTGGCTTGCCATGAATAGAATAGTCATTCTGATTTTTATAAACATCAACCGGCATCATACCTCCGCCAACCCTGGTTATCGTCTTTTCCGTAAAATCCCTCGCTCCAAGTCCTATTATTTTTCTTTTGACATCCTGCTCATTATCTCCTACTATATACTTCTCCCTGGCTTTATCCATAGAAGATTTAGCGTTGCTTGATGGAAGGTTTGAAACTGTTTTATCAACAGAATTTTTATATGCTTCAAAAAAAATATTATCAAACTCATCAGCAGTAAAGCCTTGATCCATCGCTATTTCTTTAGCCCCAATATAGGCTTGGTTAGAATTTTTAAATGCCACCCATCCGGTTTGTATTGCTTCCGGAGAAGAAGTTAATGTTCGTACATCATGCCCGTTAACATTCGCTGCTTTCAAAAGATCATCGGTAAGTTTTTTTGCAGACGACTGTAAAGCGGGTAAAAAATCTTTAGGGGTTACTTTGGCCGTAAGCAATCCTGTAGTATATCCACCATCAATGGGAATTAGATCGGGGTCTAACCCTTTCTCTCTTACCATTTCTTCCTGTACTTTTCTTAGTTCAGCACTTTTACCGGACTTTATGGCATTTGCCCATTTTTCATTTACATTATATTTATCAGTCTTTGCCGCCATATTAGCATCCTCGATAATGCGCTTAGTATAAACTTTGTATTTACCGATATTGGCGTTGACATTGTATAGTTTATTCATCAACTCAGAATCCGTTCTTGGATTATAAGAATCGTTTTCCCTCCATTTTTTTTGAGTATAGTCAACTAGCTCTGCCACATCTACTTTTATTTCATCGGCATAATCTCCCCATAAATCCTTGCTATCCACAAATACATTGTTCATCTTGTCATAGAACTCATCTTTCTTCTTTTCACGATTTAATCTTTCCTGCCTGATACGGCCGGCCTCTCTTTCCAGGTAAGCATCTTCCGACCTCATTGTTTGCAGCATTTCAGGCACATAATCCCTATGCGTATCCTGCAACCCTATTGCCTGTCCTAATGATGGTCCTGTCATGTTTTTAAATAGTTTTATAGTCCCCAATTACTAATGTCATTGCTATACTTAGAAGGATTCAATGGATCCTCTCCAATAATATTGCTACCTTCTATCTGGTTGCTTTGGTTCCTTGAACCGCTAAAAGCAGCTTGCATACCTAAAGCACCTAATCCACCAATAGCATTATTAATATTTGTTTGTTGCTGGCGCAACGCATTTCCATAAGCGTTTTCAAGTTGAAATCTCCTTTGTATCCTAACTTCATCATTCATCCTTTTAATGTCTTGCAACCTGCCTGCTATCTGATCGGCGTACTGTATCTTTTCTTGTTTAAGTCTGGCACCTTGTGCTGCCAATTGATTAATAGCACCGATACTGTCTGAATTATCCATAGCATTGATAACGCCGGCTATCTGCCCTCCTCCAACATCTTTAGCAGCCTGCAATCTTGTATTCTGAGTTCTTGATAAATCCTGACTAAATGCTGCTTTTTCCTCTCCTGAAAAACCAAAGCCGGCATTGCCTTCTGCTCTTGCATAAGCATTTCTTAGCTCAGGGGATATACCAAACTCAGGCATGGGTTGAGAATTAAGTTCTGCCAAAGCCTTCTTCGCTTTATTCTTTTCTGCTATGCTATTTCCGATTTGGTAAAGCTGAGCGGCGGCAGATATTCCTAGTCCTATGGGTACTAATGGTGGCATATTAATATGTATAAGTTTTATTTATAAACAAAATCGTTCTATATGTAAATGTGCTATAGTACATTATATCAAAGTATTTCTTGAAACAATTAATCCGTTCATAAGCGCTGCTATCTCATGCCTGTTTTGCATAAAATCATTCAATACATCTTCTCCTATAATTTTACCTCTTTGCTCTACCCATGTTTTATTCCACATTTCTGTTTGAAAGTTTGTATACTCTTCTTTAAACATCATGGAAAATTGATAGCAGGCATAGTTCATCAAGGCCCTCTCATATCTTTTATAAATGAGTGTTCTTCCAAACTCGTCTACATTAAGCCCTATATAAGCTATATCAGCCTTTGTAAAAGTCACATCTGAGTTAAAATGAATAAACCCTTTATTTATCTGAAAGCCTTCTCTGTAATCAATGCAGCCGGTTGTGCCGCAATTATTTTTATGTAAATATTTTACATCGGCATAAACCATGTCATATACATTAGTAGTTGTATCCGAGCATATCGGCCTCAATCCTAATATCCTTACAAAACCTTTTGGAAGTGCAGCTACGTGATCGCATACATCAATACAACATTGCTTCTTAACCAATTGAGATGAACAATCTAAATGATCTAATGCCTCAGATATAAATACTTCAAGCGTATCATCATGCTCTGTGGTAGTAGCTATCCGCAATTGCATTTTAGCACGTGCAATTACTTCGTCAATCAATATTTCTTCATACCTTCCTGTCATTGTGCATATATTTCATTGTCCTTATTATCTTGTTTTTTATCAGCCGGCCTGGCTACTTCGTTCATAAGAATGCCTGACACCTGTTGTTTTACAAGGGCTAAAGAATTTCCATCTATAGGATATATATCTACATCAATATTATAAGTAGGCAATAAACTTGGCTTTGAAAAAATAGCATCTACCCTCATTGATTTAATATTCTTATCTCCATATAACTCTAATAATCCATCGGAATATAGGCATCTGACAACCCCTCCCGTAGACACGTCTTTTTGTTTACTAATTCTGTGTTTATTTCTGTTAGACAATTCAGCCCTTGATGCTGCTTTTCTGTAAGCACAATTACCTTTTATGTGCCCGGCATACATCAATCCATCTGTTTTATTATCAAGCGAAATAGTAGAGGGAATAGAAAATTTTACACAACAATCCTCGTCCTGCAACTCTTGTTGAAAGTCCGGGAAATACTGCTGGGTCCATACGGATTGAATTCTCCTTTCTTTTGAGAAAATGGCTTTTAAAACCACTTCTCTTGCCTCATGAATAAGTTGATATATATGTTCATTGGATAGCTTAGAATCGGATATAGATACGCCTCCCTGAACCATCTTCCTTATTGCATCTGCTATTTTAGGTAGTGTTTCCAAAATTTCAATGTATATACAAAATTAATGTTTATTAATCAAATTATACAATAAAGTATATCAATCTTTTTTATTCTTTTCTTCATGTCCTTCACTCACCTGCATGGAATCAAACTCCCTTGTCTCTTCAAAAAATAATGTGGCAGCTCGGTTCAGTATAACGTAAATAAAGTTCATAGAGTATTTTGTCTCAAGATCGATGGTTGTATTGGTGGGGTCTATATAGGTTATGTCATTGCTGATATAATCTATTTTAGCCTCCATGCATATCTGGTCGGAAGGCATTGTTTTTATAAAATACTCTCCCCTTTCAAACTTGGGTTCATGAATGCTTGGTTTGTCATAAGGAGAAACTTTGGCATTAGAGAAATAAGGAGTAGTCGCTTTATAAACCGCCCTCAAAGCAATACCACCTCCTGCATATTTGCCATTACTTACAACCCCATTTAGCAGATTGACATCATGATACAATTCATATTTTGTCACTCCTATTTTTTTAACATAAAATTCACCGTTCGCATTCGGCAGTCCCATTATGCCAATATTTCTTATAATATCTCCTGTCTTTATATTATTGTTTCTTGAGCTAAGCGTTATAACAATAGGCTGAGCATCGCTTGCATCCACTATTTTTGCTCCTTGTATAACCTCATAATATTTCAATTGAATAGCCAGAAGGTGCAGGTAGTCTTCTATCATTTTAGGATTAGAAAATCCGTTGCTATACATAGTGGTTCCGCTATGTTTTACTATGGCCCCTGTATTCGCTGTATGGATTAGCCCTGTTGAATTGTGCGCTATCGTGAACTGCTTATCTCCCGTTACTGTTACGGTATAACTTATATTATTAATAGCCGACATTGTCCCTGCTACTTTATCAATA
The DNA here is from genome assembly GCA_017995275.1 of Rickettsiaceae bacterium. Taxonomy (GTDB): domain Bacteria; phylum Pseudomonadota; class Alphaproteobacteria; order Rickettsiales; family Rickettsiaceae; genus JAGOJE01. The sequence goes on from JAGOJE010000001.1 coordinate 13,495, forward strand.
TATATAAAATCCCCTGTAATAAGATTATTGGTCGTCTTTGTATTAACAATAGTAGGGTTGCCGGGAACTATAGTGGTTATTGAAATAGGGGCATGACAAATAGCATTATTATTTACGTAAAATGTTTTGTTTGTTTTTATAAGAGAATCAATGTTGTCATAACTATGCTGAGCACTCAGATTCTTATATATATCTTCTATAGACAGTATAAGAGCCTTTTTAAAAAGCTCCTTTTGCTCTGCATCTGTGTAGTATTGAGAGAAAGATTTATTTATCTGTCTTTCAAACTCAAGTTTTAATTCGGCACCGGTCATTTTTATTTATTTATTAATCGTGATGATCCACTATATTTTACTATGATATTTACAAGTCTTTGATAAACCCCTACTTCAAAAAGCATCTTCACCTTCATCCACCTTCCCTTTAATCTGGAAGTCCTCATATTATTTTTACTAAGGATATTAGAAGATGAAAAGGTTGAATTATTTTTTATGGCAGATTCAAAATAATCTTCCACACTCCTCATTTCATTACTGTCTAAATAGCTTTCTTCCGTCTGCGTTTTAAACAACAACTTCAGTGGTATGATGTCCGAGAGCACACGAAGGGCTTCAAACCAAACGGTGCCTTCCTGTACATTATTAACAACTCCTTCTATATGCCCCCTTTCTGTTTGTGAGATGCCTGAGTTTTCATACCATGTAAGCTCTGTTCCTATCCTTTCTTCATATACATATGATACAGGATTAATGGGTCTTGGAGTTAAGTAAGTGTTTTGCCATTTCAAATAAATATTTGGTTTAGGCGTTAAAAAGCAGGTAAAACCTTTTTTAGCTTCGCTGTAAACAATAGAATAATAGTTAGCCGCCTTTCCATCACTTGCTTTCTTCCAGAAATTATAACATATATCGGGCTGTCTGTCAAAGTTGCCGGCAGTCACAAGCGATTCATAAGCATCCCCTATCTCTTGAAAAGGATCCGCACTTACCTGTTCTATAGATAAAATAACGGCAGACTGCCCACTCGTTCCTCCGGTTATGGTTTCTCCTACTACAAACGTTCCTGTTATGGTTCCCCCTATTGCTAATGTTTCCACATCATTAGTAGACTGCATGGTCCCTGTAGCGCCACTCGTTCCGCCCGTCACTGTTTCATTTAAAGTAAATAAACCTGTAGCAGAAGAAAATTTTACTATCAAATAATTTCCTTTCTTATAAAATACTACAGTGCCTTCCGGATAACCAATGGAGAAAGCAAAAGTAGATGTAAGCTCATTTTTTGCTTTTATGGTCCATATAGCCTCCCCCTTTCTGTCATACCAAACTCCGCATATACCTCTTCCATTCACAGGATTATCTTTATCTTTTACCCATGTAAGATTATTTGCAAAAAAAGATTTCATGCCTCGTATATCCGATAGCGTAGCGGTTCCATCGGCGGCAAGTCTTAGGCTTTTTCTGTTAATACTGTCTATCCAATAGGCTGTATCATTCCCTCCTTCACTTTTCCCTATGATAACACTCCACTTATGTGAGCATCCGTAATTAGTTATGGTAACACCATCTCTGCTCATTACGCTTCCATCACCAACAAGAATATCTGAATTAGAAGTTTTTAGCGTACCTCTTGTATTGAAATATTGTCTTTGATTTTTTTTAGGCTGTAATGTTAAAAGTTCACCATTGAAAGGAATATGGTTTGTTATTTGACCATCTGATAAATCCAGATCATGCCTGCTTAATGGTAAAAATGTCCTCCATCCATCCTGGCTGCTTCCTGCATTCTTTATCTCCGAATAGATAATCGTGGCCGGAAGACTTGAATTGTTGTCAATGTTGGGGTCAAAAGCTATGTCTGTCTTAACTTGGTTACGTATGGTATACCCTGAGTTATAATCTCCGTCCAAATCCCCACTGGTCTGTAGCCAATCCGCCTTGCTGCATTCGGGATATATAAGAGTTTGAGATGAGCGTTTATTCCTCATCTGATAGTTTAACCTCGTTTGACAATAGAAGGCAATTCCTCCTCCAAATCCACTTATCCCTTGCGATCCATCTGCTGGTTCCCTATGGTTGTAATAGAATAATTCTGTAAAAGTATCTCCGCCAAAAACATTTGATTCCTGGTATCTAGGAGACGAAATTGCTATGCTGCTGAAATGGCCAGTACTTACATATTTCGTTGTCTCCTTGTTCCCATACTTATTTGTCAGCGGTCTGTAATATTGTGTATAGTAACCACCATAATCACTATAAATACTTTCGTTATTAAAAGAAGAGTTGGATCTTATTACAAGTGATTTCCTTGTATAGGTTTTGTTATTAATTATAGTAGACTGCCTTACTAATATTATTACTTTATAAAAAGTTATTCCTGAAAAGAGATGTAAACTGCCCGGGCCCATCAATAAACAATCTGCAACCGGTACTAATGCTGGAGGCGATGCTTGCGTTTTAATGGTTGTTCCACTGTAGCATCTCATATTGGCTTGAATCTCCCCTGCTGTTTTTAGAATATTATTAGTTGTAGAATAGGTATATGGATTTCCATAATTATATATATAATCTCCACTAGAATAAGATATGTTTACGCCTCCATAAAGAATCTCCGGACTGTATAACGATATAAAGTTCCTGTTAGCGGCCCAGGCGTTTCCTGGATAAGTAGGGTTATTACCTGCGGAGCTTCCATTAACATTACTTCTTCCTGATACAAAAGGGTACTCCCCAATATCGGTAGAAACGGTTCCGCCTATATACCCTAAAATATTATCACTTGGGGCACTGGTTCCCGTTTGTCCTACAAAATCTGTTCCCCAAACTGAAGCTATGCTTAATCCACAGGCAAGTATTTCAGGAACACATTCTGCTCTTTTAAAGCGTATAGCATCATACAAATCACGTATTTTAAATCCATCAATGATATAATCATTATCCCACTGAAATGCAATGGTGGTAGAATAAACGCCTTCTATGTATCCTGCCATAGAAAGAGAAGTAAGATCAAACGAGGGCAATCCGGACAATCTTCTCCCGTCCGCAGTAGTAGCATTGCAATTAAAAGTTATATCATCTACCCAAAAACTTTTAGTCCATAAGCCTGTAAGCCTATCCCTTAGCTCACATGAAAATCGATAAGTCTCATTATCCATATACCCTACCTTTGCATTTACAATATGTGGATCTTGGTATTCTCCGTATTTTAATGAGCCATCTACAGCATCCACCGTAGCTGGTATTGGGTATTTTTCGAGGCTGTGTTTTATAGAAGCAGCAAAGGCGGACAAATCCCTTTCCTGCAACAAGGTGATATTAGAGAGCACCACCCTTTTATCTATCGAACAAATATTGGCAGCAGTATCTATATTGAGCATCTTGAGATTAATACTGCCTAAATCAAGATTCTGCATATCCGTCTCTGTGCCTGTATGCGTTATGTCGATAGAGGTAGATACTTCATCCAGCAAAACTCTTTTTATGATGAATCCATCTAAAGCATCTCCTACATAATTTATTCCGGCAAGCTCAACATATTTATATAGTCCTGGATTGATATTACTAATAGTAAGGCTATTTATTTTAGACGTAGTATAATTAGCCTCGTTACCAAATATACTTCCAGCAGGTCCGCTTGTTGAAGCATTATAAACAGGAATAGGGTTAGTTAGATCGCTCCATTCTGTAAAAGAAAGAGAATCGGATAAGAAACGAATGCAATACCTCCAGTTGCCGGACTTTATTGCCCCTCCAGACTGAAACTGCTCTTTAAAAGCAATTGTTGATCGATGCTGTGATGATATCAACATTGTTTCATCTGCAACGGTCTCGTAAGAATAATGTCCATTAGGGTTGTTATAAACAATTGCTCCGTCCAAATCACCGGTCGTACCTCCCCATACAGAATTAGAAAAAATGCCACCTAATGGTCTTTGATAATAAAAGCATCTTGGCTTATCACACTCGCTCGCCCAATACAAAGAATCTTTTTTTGCCGTCCTGTCTCCTGTTCTAAAATCGGGCTGATACTGCTTTCTGAAATTCCATTGCTTTGTTCTAAGAAGCCGAGTATAAGTCCATTGATCTGTTTCGATATTTTTCTGCGCCACACCAATATCCCCTACCGATTCATTGTATATAGTTACTTTACCTCCTGTAGTATAAGCGGTGAATCCGGTTGTAATATTATAATACTCATTAAGCTCAATAGTATTTGCATTAATAACTGTAATTATAAATATTCCATTAGGAGATTGAATAGGAGTTCCCGTATATACAATTTCACTTGTAGTTATAGACATACCTGTAGTAAGGCCATGATCAGCAACCGTAAGTCTATACTTATTACCTACAACCGTAACGTTCGTTACTATACCTATATCTGTTGGAAGGTTATTAGAAGAGGTACTTAATATGTACTCGTCCCCTAACAGATCATGACCGGCTATAAGATTATTCGGACCTGCAAGGGATTGATCGTACGCTTCTTTTATAACTACCGTTGTAAGTCTTGGGTCTGTAACCAGAGGAACAGGATGAGATACTCCAAATCGAGTTGCTATCAAATTCCAGTCATATCCAGGTATACCTGTTAATTCAAGATCAATATACCCTTCCCCTGTAGTCCCATTGCCCGAAGTAATAGTTCCCGATATAGTATAATTACCCGATCCAAAGAAACCATCTAACCCTTGCCCGGCTACTCCGCTTGTTTTAAGATAATTCGCCTGATCAATAGCATCCTCTCCGGTAGTCATTGGGAAAATAAATAACTTATGCGGTGCCGTAGGATATGCACTAGGGTCGTTCATCAACCCTCCATTCTGATCATATATATACAGAGTGCCGGACAAACTTGTATTTCCCCAAAAAGTATATATTCTTATTTTTTTATTCTGAACGGCAACGCTGCCAATATCAAAAGCATACTTATTCCCCTTTACAGGAATATGAGAAGTAGTGCTGGTGGTATCATTAGTAAGCGCTTCAACATTTAATGCATCGACATAATTCTCAACATCTCTATTCTCGTAAGATGTATCCTTATCAAGCACTCCCTGAAAACCTATTTTTTGTAATAGTTTCGACATGGCGGGGCTCTTATTATTCTAATTGTTGAAGTTGCTGGTTCTTTATTTCTCCCTTCATGGCATCTCTTAATATACCGCCACGAACGGTCTGATCAGTACGTGAACTTTGTCCGTCCTGTTCCATTTTTTTCTTTTGAAGGTCCGCCTGCATCTCTTGTGCAAGAAGAGCCTGCTGTTGTTGCGCCTGCATAGCTTGTTGCGCCTGCATCTTTTGCTCCCTTTTATTTTCAAAATATTCAAGATCATTCTCTAATTCAGTCAGCGTATTTGCCTTTATGAGAGATACAGCCTCTCTCATATCCACTTCTCCTCTCTGCGCTTTGCCAAGCATTACCTGGCTTATCAATTGTTTTTGAGATTCACTTATAGAATCTTTCAATGTTATATCAATAAGGCAGTCTTCAAACCTGGTATCTTTAATGATCTTCATCATTTTCTCTCCCCTTACGCCAACTACAAAATCCATATTGTGATTGCCACTGGCAATCAGTAGCCTGCCCATATTTATAGCATGATTGAGAGCAAGTGTGTTTAACTTAAACAGGTTATACCACATATATCCCATCCCTTGACTGGCTAGGCTGGTTGTATTTTGTTGCACTCCAAGCCCTATCACCTGCTTTTGCATTCCCTGAGCTATCTTAGGAAGGTTCAATAATTCTTCTATCTGCCTTTCCAAATCCATAGAGAGTTGAATGTAAGCAGTAACATTAGGGTCTAATGTCATATCAACACTTTGAACAACTTTCCCTTTTCCATTAGAATCACCGGCTTCTCCGGAAGTGCCAATGATAACATCTACACCCATGGTAGAGAGATTGGTAACAAGTTCTTTTACACTCTTGTTTATCTCATTACCGATAAAAACATGGCACTTGCCTTTGCTCTTCCCTACCGATTCGCTGATCTTAGTTTGATACAAATCCATTTTGTCAACCATATCAGCTACAGTTCCTATAATGCTTATGCCATCACCCTGAACGATATTGCCATTTAAAACAAAAATGGGTAGCTGAACATTTCTTTTATCCCCGTACGCCCTTACCACATTTTTTTCATATCCATAATCTGCCAGCCATTTATTACCTATGACAACAGCTTTGTGCAAATCATTAATAATATATTCTCCTCCATTCTTTTTATTTACTGTTTTACTTATATGCTTATTTCCGTATTTATCAATTGCTTTGTTGTATTCAGTATCTCTTGGAGCGTTCCAAAACATAGTCACTTTAGCAACATATACTTCATTTCCCCTTTGCTCTATCCAGTTAATATTTCCGAATGAATTATGTACCAATGTAAGTTGAGTGCAATACTCCCCATCACTAATCACCTTCATCATATCCTCCTTATCCTTTTTAGATATGTTCAAAGAGCGGTCGTCTAATACTTTCACCAAAGGCAAGTACTCTATAAAACCGGCAAAGCGCCCATCTCTTATAAACGGATCTTCTGACGTATAATCATAAATAAGATTATAAAAAGGGATTCTCTTTTGCTTAATTATGCCGGCATCTACATAATTATAAACACCCATGTAATTTGCCGTGGCAAAATCCTGTATAAACGATTGTACATAAAATGTATTTACATCATTTATCCATTCTATATGAGTGCCTATATCTGTAGCGTACAATTCGAGGCTGTCTTTAAAATCATAGGCCATCCATTTTTCAGCCTCCTCCTTACTCTTAAACTCCCTTCCGCCGGCAGGAACATACTCAACTCCTATTTCCTGCAACTTATTATTAATATACTGAAAGCGATTGTCGTACTTAAACATAAGGTCTTCCCACATCTTCAGCCGCTCATTCTGAGCCCTTTCGCTTAAAGACTTAGCGCTGATCTTTTTGGTAGATAGCTGCTCTAAGAATTGGGAGCCCATGCGCTCAACCATATTCTTAACCTTCTTTGAATTTACCCAAAGTGGTTGCAAGGTGTTGCCTGTTCCATCATTTACAATATGATTGTAATTAATGTTGCTTTGCTTACCTACTAAGTATTTTGAATTGCGAAGCCCCCTTTCTAATACAGATATATTCTCCGCAGGCCTGTCATCATTTTTAACAGAAGGAGTATAATTATAATAGGTTGAAAAATAGCGGACCGACTGCATCCAGTAATTATTCCCGGAAAACTTTTCTTTTTCAGAAATAAACCAATTAGGCGCGTTGTATGATATTTTTTCTGATTCGTTCATGCAAAAAAGCCCCTACTAAAAAAAATGCAAGGGCTTTAATTAATTATTTAAACACAAAAAATTATGCGTTCATTTTCACGCTTGCCCTGCCATTTCTGCTTTTTTCTTTTCAATTACAGCGTCCTCTATCTTTTGTTTCAATGTCTCTTTAGATATGGTCACAATCTGCCATCCTTTCACTCCCAAGGCTTTTGCCTGCTCTCTAAGTGGCCTTAACTCATCTTGTCTCATCATCTCTAAATCGTGCTCCTCTCTCACCCTAGCATCGCGCTCAGCCTGGCTAACTTCTTTGCTTTTCAACGCCTCTTTAGGCACCACGCTTTTTTCTTTAACATCTCCAAGCAATTCACTTACATCAATATCATCTTCGCTGCCTAATGGTAAAACGTCTCTATCTCTCACCTCTCTTTCAATAAATCCTTCGTATATTTTTTTGTTGTCTTTGAAATAAGCAACCATGTCATTAACGTTTCTTCCCACTTGCTCTTGTCCTGCATAGTATAGCCCGTTTCTGTTTTCTATAATTCCCATAGACAATGCCTTTTGAACGTTTACAATAATATCCCTATCAGGGTTTTGAAACATTCTTATAGCATCTTCAGGGTCATGCATTAAAATTCCAAGTTCAGTTCCGGGAACAACAGAGCATAATTTCAAATAAATCTGTTCTGCCGTTAAACTAGAAGCATCATGCCCGAACAAATAAGCGATATTCTTCATATCATTTATCTTCATATTGCTCACCATATTGGCAACAACTTGCATATACTTATTACGCCTTACGTTCTTAGCAATGTCTTTATAAATATCAATGATCTCATAATAAGGAGTTGCCAGGCAATTGGTATTGCCATCACATTTACACAAATTATGTCTTTTCAACTTATCAATCCACATGACTTGCTCATGCACGGTATCATCATAAGCAATCTCTAATCTGTTCATCTTGCCGTCAAAAACAAATTGATATAACTTTTCATCCTTGGTAATATCTCTATTCATGGCAAGTTTCCAATTGGCTAAAAGGTGCACATTCTGATTGCTATGCTTGTCATAATAACTTCCGGAGAAGGTTAATGCGTGTGATGATTTTTTAAATGGTTGTAAGATGATTTTTCTGATCATTGGTTTTATTTATAAAAATTACATGGGCAGGAAAAATATCCCACCCATGTAATTAAGTTGCTTTTTACATAGCTGCTGAACTTGCGATAGTAGCAGTATCCGAACCGCTATCAGTCACAATGTTTTTGAATTTCTTCATCAACTCAGCATCAAAAGTTGCGAAGTTTGTAGCATACCCTGTAGAGGTTGAAGAAGCCGCTTCCTTCACCCATAGAGTATGAACAGAAGCTCCTACTTTTTCAGTTCTGTTAACTGCTGCATCATAGGTAACTTTATACGATTTGTACAATGCCCCTGAAGTTGCTTTCTCTCCTGCTGCAACAAGGTCCGCACCTTGTCCGTAAGCATAACCGGCTACTTTTACCACAGTAGCAGTAGTAGTTCCGGTAACGCCCGCAAGAGTTGTTTGACCGTCTACACTAGCAAGTGAAAACGTATTTGCCGCAAGATTGGTAGGGATAACACGGTATGTTCCGCTTGCAAGTTTTGCATCATCAGCAGAAGTGATTGTGAGTATGCTTCCTACAGTTAATCCATGGGCCGTAGCAGTAAGTACTGAAGGATCCGCCACAGTGCTTGAAGCAATAGAAACACCTGCCATATTAGCGGCAACGGTTACATTGGTATTTCCTGATAAAGGAATCGCAATTAGCGGAGCTCCTTTTCCTGCAACCGCAGATACGGTTACAGAGTAACTACCTCCATGAACAGATACAGCGCTAAGCGGCTTAGAGTTGTTTACTATAAGAGCCAGATTAGTACCGATATCAGTATTAGAAGTAGATGCACCGGTAGTATAGCTGATAATGGATTGAACAATCTCTCCATTAGCTAATTGCTGAGTAACGGTGAACCTGTATTGTGTGTTTGCCGCACCACCTGTTGTCCAGCTAACAGTATACGATTGTACTGTTTCTGGGCGAGATGGTTTGCATATAACACTGTAAATGTCAGGATACAAAAACTCCGGAGTTACTGTTCCGTTGTTTGCATCATTAGAGATTTTTAGTTTGCGTGCTGCAAGGGTAACATCTGCTGCCCCGCTTGCAATTGTGTCTAACACGCTGCTTGATATAGTATTCATTTTTATTCTTTTTTAAAGTGTTAATGTTATCGAACCACATTATAGTAGTACATAGATGAAGCATCCACCACGTTTACACCGTTACGAACAATAGCATGGCATGAACGGCAATCGAGGTCAGTTGCAATATCTACAGCGTTTGCATTTACGTAGTTCATTTCTGTATAGTTAGAAGCATCTGCATCTGTCATTCCTTTGATGTATCCAAATGACATTTCTTTATGGTAATAGAACATTTCCATAACCGGCTCAGTGCCTCCACCTACTCTGTCTACAGGGGATGTATCCATTACGAAGAATGAATTACTTTTTTTAGAACCTGTAAGTCCTGATATTTGTGTTAGATCGGCAGCAGATACCCCGAATTTTCCAGGATTATCAAACATAGGATCGTGAACAAATTTGCAGTTAACAAATCCGATAGAATAGAAAGGAACACTAAAGCCTTTCACTTCTTTACCTCCGAATGTGTTATTTATGCCGGACTGAGCTACGATAGGACCTAATACAGATTGAATTTTAACAATGGCATTGATACCTCCAACAAAGGTTAATTCAGACAACCCCTTACCGCTTCTCATCTTAATATTTGATACTATCTCATTAATTTTTGATAATGAAATTGAATCACTGGTAATAGGATCAACCATGCCGCCTCTGTTCTCAATAGACCAAAGGATACCTCCGTTAGAGTTAACAAGGCCCTTATTTGTTGATATCTGATAGCCTCTTCTGCCCCATATAATTCTTTCTGCCACTTGTGCAGTTAGTCTTTGAAGCATATTTTTTTCTTGAGCAGCCCACCAGTTTTGCCCTTGATATTTTACAAAAGTTTCTTGCAAGTCTTCAGTAGTTATAACCTGACTATCACGAACCACATTGTAGCAGTTATAATCTTTATCTGGTATATAAGAAAGAGACTGAACACCTTGAGATGCTCTTGCCGCAGAGGCGTTTCCTAATACAGAGATGGTAGAATCTTTAATAAAATGAGTAGCCGCTACAAGAGCACCACTTGTAAATGGTTGAATAACTACCTGACCTGCTTGTTTAGTTTTAACCAAACCATCATAGTCATTGCTATCTCTAACTACATCACCTTCTCTAAATAAATCATAAGAAGCATCTTTAAGAGTAACAATAAGGTCCGCTCCGGATTGAGCAACGGTATCAATAGCCGCAGCGATTGATAAATTACCCGATTTAGCTCTCCAGTATTGATCTGTATAAATTTGTTTGCCTGTCCATCCGTTCATTGCATAAATGATGGCAAGGGTTGGCATGTTGTACACATTTTGAGTTGCAACCACAAACTCAAAAGGGTTGGGCGCATTTAGCGCATTTACCATCAACGATTGTTTTAATGGTAATGATTTAATATTTGACATGTATTTATTTCGTTTTAATTATTGTGTCAACCAATCAATTGCCTTCGTAGGCTTTTTATCGGTTGTTGAAGGCGCAGTGAATGATGGCTTGATATTCGAATCCGTTCTTTGGTATTCAGACAACACCTTTTCTCTTTCATCTGCGCGAATGTTTTTTTCTGCCGTATCCCACATTAATTTTCTTAATTCGGGAACCGCTTCAAAACTTCTTTCAAATGCGAACTTTGTGTTGTAAGAGCCGTCTGATTTGTAAAAATTCTTATTGAAATCACCTAACATCATCTGCTTGACTTTCTCAAGCATAGGTTCAGTCATGGTAACTCCGAAATACTTTTTACCCTTAACGCTATCAACGAACTGATTCATACTATCTATTGCCTTATCTCTCCACTCGTTATTTTTATTGATAGCAGCCTGGTTGCTTTCTGAGTATTTTGCGAACCGCGCTGCATCTTCTTTCTTTAGTCTATCTCTTTCATCTTCAGTTTCCAATGCTTTTTTAGCTCTGCTAAGGCCTTTAAAGCCTTCCATCTCCTCAGCCACCACATCGTCTAATGATTTACCTGCTTTTTTATCTTCATCCGTAAGGCGTATGGTTCTCCTTAGTTTTGATTCATATAATTGCTCGTAACTAAGAGCTTCGGCATCTACACCGGATAACTCTTTAAGAATGGTCGTAACATCTTTACCGGCTTTTCTACCTGTGTGGATAGCCTTTATAAGGTCGTCTTGTATCAACTCTTCATATTGAGACTGCTTGCTTTTTAATTCATTTAATTGACTTTCAATTTCTTTTTGCTTAGAAAGCTCTTGATCAGGCGCAACTTCATTTGCTTGGTCATTCTCTGGAGAATCCCAGTGCCTTTCAAACTTTTCTTTAGGCTGATCAGGAGTTTTATCTTTTTCATCAGCAGGTTTATTTTCTAATACCGCTTCGTTTACCGGCTCAGCAGCAGGGGCAGGATTTGCCTTTAATGCAGGAACGCCCGGCTCTTCTTTATTCTCTTCATTATTCACAACTACATCAGGAGTAGCGCCTTCTTCAGCAGCTAATAGATTGAAGTAATCCATAGCTGTTCTAGGTTGACTTTGTGTATCGTTTTGTGCAGGTTGAACTGTTTGAACGTTCATGAATAAATATTAGTTTATTCACAAAATTATATCTGTTGTTAATAATAATTGTTACACAAAAACATACAATGATATATTTTTTATATACTTTTGATATAATAATACAAATCAAATGACAATTACAGAACCAGATCAACTAACAAGAGAACAGATAGTTCTACTATGTAAAACCAACATGGAAAACATCAGAAAGAATGTTGAAAAAATAATGATGGTCAAAAAAATCAATCAGACAGAATTAGCCAATAGGATAGAAAAAGAAAGGACCCATATCAATTATATACTAAAAAATAAACACAGCAACATATCTGTAAAGACGTTGGTAGCCATATCGGCCGCCCTTGGAACATCTGTATCAGAAATAACTAAAAACCAATAACAATGTACACAAACAGAACTCTTCTACAATTTAATGACGAATGCCAAAGGATGCAAGGAACCATCATTGGGGAATTCTTTAGACCTAAAATCAGGCAATTCTATAACGACAACAACATACGCCTAGATACTTTATTCAAGAAAATGACTGCTTTAAAAGAAGAACATTTTGAAATAGAAGGAGAAGGAGACTATAAAAGGGTAAAAACATATACTCCAGAACCTATTGATGGCGTTGCTCAACAGCCCAAACCGGTAATGAAAGAAGGCAAAACGGAAGATGACTATACCAAAGCCTTTAACGAACTAATGGATGGAGAGGTAAATATTAAGATTTGATATACATGCCACAATCAATGGAAAAAAAATTTAAAGTATACCCACCAATGATGCCAAATTTTGTCCGATTTGAAATGGGGGACGGAACTAAACAAGACGGAATAGAATCACAAGACGGATTTGACATAGCAAAATTCACACAAGAAGAAGCAAAGGAGTTTGCAAAGCTAATGCATGACACTTTTATAGAACATTATAAAAGATGTAAGAAAGGAAAATCTTCAAAAGGAAGCTATTGATTCTAAACATATATCATTTAATAAAATCAAAAACAAATGCTAACAACAAAAGAGATAGAGGAATTAGAAAAGCTATCTGATAAATACCCTGCCGTAAACGCTATCCTTGATTTCTACAAGGAGATACAGAATAACGGGGCTAAACTTCTATTTATTGAGATCAATAACAAACTGTCACAATTAGCTAAAGAGATAAAAAAATCAGATATAACAATAACAGATGATAAAGACGATAAAAAATTCGACCGCTTCCTAAGACTATCTGTAGAAATGGAAACCATACTAAATAATAACCAAAAAATGCAGGATTACATAAACGGAATAACCGAAGAAAAGAAATTGAAGCCTAAAAAAGGACATGAAGACAAAGTAGTATTCTAATGCTAATAATAGATAACATAAAAGAAAAGAGCCCTATTTTGGTACATAAACCAAAACCAACATTCAGAACTGCACTGGAAAAAGAAAGGTATTGGGAGAAAGAGAAAATAAAATGGATAGAAGGAGTTGGCGATATACCAGGAACATTATATCACAAAACCCAGGAGCAGTGGATAAAAGATAGAAACTCAGGAGAGATACTACGCCCTATATGCAGAGATGCGGATCTGCTCATTCACCAAACGATAAGAGACTGTAGAAAAGAAGGAGAGGCTCTTGTGCTTATCAAAGGGCGCGGACTTGGGCTCTCTGTAGAATTTGGATGCCTTACGAACTACTTCATGAGAGTATATCCCGGAACAACATCTCTCATCACCTCTCAGGAAAAAACAAAGATAGCCGCCCTATTCTCCGAAAAAATTGCTGTCACATACGATAAATACGATGAAGACATAAAGCCGGTACAAATCAATAGAAACGAAACGACATATACTGCCGGAATAAAAGTTGAAATCTCCTATAAAGACAAATACGGAAATGTTCAAACCAATATATCTCAGGCAATATGCAGAGATACATCAGACCGCCCAGAGAGCGCATCAGCCTTCTCTGGACAAGGAGCGATACTAGGTTGTTATGATGAATTATTCCTACATAAACGCCGCAAAGAATTGATTCGATCTTCCGCCTCTTGCTATATAGATCAAAAAACAAAACAGACGACAGGGTTTTTATTCTGCGGAGGAACGGTAGAAGATACACTCACCAACGAACAGCTATCTGAACTTCAGGTTCTTATAAGAGAGGTACAAACCACTGGACGACTTGGTACCATGAAAGCAAGACTTCTATTCATACCTGCATGGATGGGAACATTTATGACCAATGGGTGGAGCGATGAACGCAAGGCGAAAGAATATTGGGAAAAAGAAATAGAAGCCTTAGACAAACTAGAAGACAAGTCAGCCGTTCGCGCTTACAAAATGAACAACCCCATGTCCTTGGATGATATATTCCAAATGACCGGAGGGGGCAAATTTGAAGAAGATGTAATTGAAAAAGTAAAGGAACAAAAGAAGATAATACTATCACAAAACATACCTATAACAAAATGCAAATTAATAGACATGGGCCATACAGTAAAATCAACTGTAGACTTTAAAAATGGCAATGTTCATGTATTAGAAGAGCCAAAACAAAGTGTTTCTTACTTCTTGGTAATTGACGGGGTTGCAACGGGTAAAAAATCAGGTAGCGAAAAAGGGTCTAATGTAGCAGGGACCATAGTAAAAGCATTTGACCCATCTACCCAGCCACACATGCCTGTATGTATCTATACAGAAAGACCGGAAACCGTGGAACAAAGCTATATCAACCTATTGGCTCAGGCAAAATACTATAATCAATACGGGGGATTGAAAGGAATAATGGCGGAGGGAAATGCCGGAAATGCTGATCACTTCTTCACCTTCCTTCAAAAGAATGGATATGAAAAATATGCCATGGTAAGGCAGGATCTATCAGGAAAAGGTATAGTAAATACCAATAAAACATTTCAATATGTAACCTCAGATATACGGGACTATCAAATGAAACAGGCAAACATGTTTCTAAGAAAATACATTGACAGCATAAAAATGGTAATGCTCCTGGATGATATGCTAAAGCCATTAAGCGAGAATGCCGACATATTAGATAGCTGGCTCATGTATTTCGTAGCCAACAAAGATTATGATAAGCCACTTATACAAAAGGTAACAAAAATTAAAACGCCTACATATACCCTTTCAAGAGATTCATCAGGAAGAACAGTATGGGTAGAAAAATATGAGCAATAAAAGGAAAATAAATAAACCATTAACAAAGGTCCCTCTGTCTGATACAGAATGGAAAATAATAATGGATATAAAAACACGCTATCTGCATGGCAATACAATGTTAAAAGACATTGCTTCTGAATATAAAATGAGCCTAAGTATACTTAGAAACTATGTGAATATGGCTGTAGAACAAATAAAGAATAATCAAAATTAACAATGGAATCAACAGGAAAATTTGATATAAATAATCAGGAAATTTTTGTAGGCGATAAGGTTTTAAAGGCTTGGGGATTTTTTGAAGAAAAAGGCAAGATGAAGCCCTATTTCAAAATACATACAATCATAAAAGAACAAGCGTATTTGATGGGTGATGGAAATATGCGAAACGATATAGCAGGAAACATATTCATACTTGGAAAAACTTACAACACATGGAAAGGAAAAGATGTGAAAAAACTAACAAAAGAAGAAATGGATATAATAGGAATGGAAGAAGAAGTACGCTTCTTTTTTAATGAAGAAAAAAAGGCTTGTCGCTTTGGAGTAAAAACAAAAATACCAGATCATTTACTCTACTGGAAGCATTAAAAAAAAATAAAAATTTAAAAATGATACAACAGACAATAAATATAAAACCACTTAGCGTTAATGACTGCTGGCAAGGGAGAAGATTTAAAACGAAAGAATACAAGATTTATGAGAAAGAGATGAAGCTAATGATAAAAAAACAAAAGATGCCTGTAGCCCCATACAACATTGAACTGAAATTATACCTGAGCAATCCGCTTAGTGATATAGACAATCCAATAAAGCCGATACTGGATATACTACAAAAGAAATTAGGATTCAACGATAGACTTATAGACAAATTGACTGTAGAAAAAATAAGGATAGAAAAAGGAAAAGAGAAAATATGCTTCTTAATCACAGAGCTAAATA
>JAGOJE010000047.1 GCA_017995275.1 Rickettsiaceae bacterium
GTATGTTAGTTAGCGGCAATACAAAGCTAGCTTCAGACCTTGTTAATAAGATAAAAGCGGATTTACCTTCGGATCTTGATTTGCACAGCCATGTGGTGCTTAGCCTTGCCGATCAAGATGATGAGCAAAGAATTTATCATTTAAAATATCTTTTAGATCATGCTGAATATAAAAATTTTGCATCACGCGCTCTTGCTTCATATTACTTTAAGTATCAATATTATCAACAATGTGTGGAATATGCTAAGCATCATTCTAATATGCGCAATGATTCAGAAATATTGGAGATGCTTGTAGAATGCTATGCTAAACTAGGGCATTGGGATGAGTTTGATGATGTAGTATCGAAATTCATATCTTGCGTGGCAACTCCTAATAAACATATGGTAGGAACTATATCAGAGGGTTATTTTAGGGCTGCTCAAGCAGTTTTGGAGTCTGAAAATAATGAAAGAGCAGTTAGCTATTTAGAGCTAGCATTGCTTCATAAGCCAGATATGCTAGAGGCAGTAGAATTGCTGTGTCATTTAAATATCAACGATGGTAGGGCGGCAGTTAATAAGGACTTTATAGAGAATGCTTTTGCGATTTCTCCATCTTTAGAACTATGTATATTGTACCAAAAATCCACAAAATTTACCAATGGGCAAATTTATTCTCAGCTATCTTCTCTTATTGATCATCGTAAGAACGTAACAGTTTTTCTCACTATTGCCTCTTACCTTTCATTGAAGGATGAGGTGCGTGAACTTAAAGAATTGATCATATAATTATGAGCCTAAATGTTTTAGGGGTTGATTTAGACAACAAGCAGCAGAAGCTCATAAAAAAACTAAATGCTATAGCTAGTCATTTAAATTCATCTTCTGTAAAAAAAGCAATTTCCAGAATCATAAATACACTCAAGGCAGTTCAAGATTTGAGTGGTAAGCGGCTGCGGAGTAGTAAGAGCTTGAGCACGCATGGTCCAGATAATAAATTCGAAGACTATATATCATCCATAAAGTACGGTATTTATATTCATGGATGTGTTGGATGTGGCAAAAGCACCATTGCAAAGGCTTTTTTTGACCATGTTGTTACTGCAAAAAAATTCTTACATTATCAAGCTTTTATCAGGAACATACATAGATCTTTAAAAACTACAGATGTAGATAATGTGATAGATAATCTTGCAATGGAATATGATAAGATAAAGCTTTTATGTATAGATGAATTTGAGATTAAAGATATAACAGATGCTATGATAGTCTCAAGGCTTCTTTTTAAGCTAAAAAAGCGTGGAGTTTTCATATTAATTACTACTAATACTGCTCCACATATGCTTTATAAAGGTGGCATTCAAAGAGAATCTTTTGTGCCATTTATAGAAATGATCCTACGTGATTTTGAGATTTTTCATTTTTCAAATAATATAGATTATAGGATGAAATATATACCTTCAAAAAAGAGGGTTATATATCCATTAGATGAAGAAAGAAAAATTGCTATGGAGGATGCGATTTCTCACTTGATATCTGGCTACGAGCCTTCTATAACTAAGCTTGTAGTTTTTGGTAGAGAGTTAGTTTTTTCAAGGACTTACAAATCCGTTTTAATTGCTGATTTTAATGAGCTTTGTAGATCTAATCTTTCGTATAATGACTATATAGAAATATGTAATCATTTTTCGTATATAGTCATGGAAAATGTACCTATAATAACTGCTGAAGATACAGACATTGCAATAAGATTCATACATTTTATTGATAGTGTCTATTTTACTAAAAGGTTGCTTCTTATATCTCTTGTAGCTGAGCCATGTGAGATATACAAAAATGGTAAGATGCTTGAAGAATTTAAGCGCACAGTATCTAGGCTCCATGAGATGGGTTCTGATGATTATTTTATTAATTGAGGAGAAAAATGATAAGAGGAAAATTTATTACATTTGAAGGCGGTGAAGGCAGTGGCAAAACAACGCAAAGTAAGTTGCTGTATGATTATCTAATATCGCATAATATTGATGCTGTATGGACTCGTGAGATAGGTGGCACTCCTGGTGCTGAAAAAATAAGGCAGGTGGTTATAGATCACGATTTAGATGAAGAGAGTGAGCTTCTTATGATCATAGCGGCTAGGATGGATCATGTTAGGAAGTTGATTGAGCCATCTGTTATTCATGGTAAGTGGGTTATATGCGATAGGTTTTCAGATTCCACTCTGGCATATCAGGGGTGTTCTATAAATATTGAGAAAATTATTAGCTTAAATAATTTGTTTTTGGGAGATTTTCATCCGGACCTTACATTTTTTATAGATGTTCCTCCGGAAGTAGGTGTTGAAAGGGCTATTGATAGAGGTAATAATAACAAGTTTGAAGCAAAAACTCTTGCTTTTCATAATCAAGTATATCGTAACTTCAAATCTTTAGGTAATAGATTTGGGGATAGAATAGTTTCAATAAATGGTGCTCAGACTTTGGCTCATGTACATTCTGATATTTTAAATGTTATAAAGGAGCGCTTTTAAAGCGCTATCCTTAATTTTATGAACCCTTGACGCGCTATATATTTCTTCGCAACTTTTATATCCATCCCTATACCAAATGTGATGGATTCCTTTTTCTTTGACCCTACATCGATTGAGCATCCTGCACCATATGTTGATTTCTGAGTTGAGAGTTTTTGAGAATATTCTTCAATGCTTCCTTGTAATGTGCTTCTAACTATAGGGTCTTTGTAGGAGAATGATCTTGCAATATTTGCGTGAATCTCAGGCGTGAATACTAGATGGTTGCTATAAAAATGAGCACTTGCGCTTAAATTAAACAGCCATGACATTTTGTAATATTTCTTTGCTTTTATATACCGATCTGTTATTCCACCACCTTTTTCCATATAAGAAGTATCTTTGGCATGATCATACATTATACCAAATGTTGGAGTAATAAATATTGTAGGACTGGCTCTAAAACGATATCCTATAGACGCTTCTGCGCTTATGTTTTTAGACTTGTACTTAGATATTGTACGTGTATTTTGTAGTAAATTTGGCAGTTGTTTATAGCTCATAGTATTAACTTGAGACTCACCATATCCAGCACTAAATTTGGTAAATAATCCATGATATATATTATATGCACCATATAATGATAGTTTCCAGCTAGGGGAATTTGTATAACCTTTATCGCCAGTGTTTTCTATTGTGGATCTGCAATATGTGCCTGAGACCCCTAAAATCAATCTATCTTTTTCTATATCAAATCCAACAGTTGTGCCATAGGATTTAGATTTAAATGCTGGAATGTTATTAGAATTTTCCTTCTGCTTAACAAGTCCACCAAATTGTGCTGACCAGAATCCAAATTTTTGATTTATATCATTATCACCAGCCGCTTCTGCTGAATGCTTAGTCTTATTAACATCATATGGTGTAGAAGAAGTGCCGGATCCAAAACTATCAAACTGAGAAGAAACATTATCTATTCTTGTGCCAATGGTCTCATGTATAATATCTGATACTACGTTTGTTACCTGTATAGAGTGAGATACTGGTTTTAATGATTCTATAGCCTGGGCTCTTTCTGAATCATCAGTTATAGCTGATATTACTTCTGCAAGAGTAAGCGCATTTCCTGAATTATTTGAATGAAATAATGCTGTATCTCCATAACTTTCTTGCAACAACTGGTGGATATTTACTTTCGGTACTAAGGACATTGTTGTGCTATTATATTTCCACTTAGTGACTGATGAGTTATTATTTACAGTTACAGCTCCATCAAATTCATGGATTGTTCCTCCAGAAGCACTAAAGAGTTTTACAGATGTTATATTTTTATTTACGGGATAATTGATATTTATAGTTAGTGAATTTTGTGTTGATATATCAAGAATTCCTCCAGTAACTTTTATCATTCCATGATCTTGAGCATCATTTATTGAGATGTTAAGAATATTATTTCCATTCCATGTGCCTCCAGATGATAAATTAAGAGTATTTGCTCCTAATTCTATGGTTGTATTATTTATAGTTAGAGATTTAGCCGAAGTATCTGGATTGTTTACTTCAATAGAAGATCCATTTCCTGCAACTATATCAGCATTTACTGTAGCAGTTTGAATTACATAGTTTTTGTTTTCGGCAAGAGATAAATTTCCGAGTGATTTGCTTGAGCCGACTTCTTTAATAAATGTATATCCATCTTCAAATATGAAAGAGGTATTACTGCCGCCATCGCCGTCTATTTTGCCATCAAAAGAAGCTCCAGATTTTATTTTCACAGTTGCAGATCCACTCAATGTAACATCACTTACCATATTTTCGGTTATTTCTAGATCTGAGTTTGTAGATTTGTAATTAGTTGCATAAAGATTAGATAGATGCAAATTAGCAGAAGATTCTACTAGGCTAAATTTATCTGAACTTGTTCCTATAGTTCCAGTATATGGTGTGTCTATATTTAGCTGCCCACCACTACCAGGATTTGTTATAGAACTTGCTTTTATGTTTTTACCAGCTGTATCTAATTTATGAGATCCTTCTATTCTTACTTCGGATATATTATTACTGCCTATGTTTCCACCTAATGTTTGGTTTGCTGAAATAATTACCAAACCACGCCCACTTACTCCACTATTTATTGCAGAAAATCCTGACATGCTGTCTGGTGCATTTATTATAACTGTTGCATCATTACCAGCAAAATCTACATTTATGTTTGCGCTACTATTAAATACTAAAGATTGAGATGAACTAGAGAAAGAAGTTGCGTTTGCTATATTGACTGCTGAGGAGAATATAGCTGAACTTGTGCTATCAGATAATACAAAATTATTGCTATGAATTGTTCCTGTGAATGAATAATTTCCATGTGAAATAATTATGGAAGATAAAGAATTTGTTTCGCCTAGATTTCCATATACTGAGGTACCAGACTGAAGTTGTAAAGTGCCAACACCATCTGTGTTGCTTATATTATCAACATTACCTGTGATGTTATTGTTTGCGTCTAATATGACGAAACTTTCAGATGCTATAAATTTTATATTAGATGTAACATCATCTTCAAATTCTACAATACCGGATCCTATTTCTATAGATTTAGATTTTACCTCGGATTGTATGATTGCTTTTATGCCGGTTGTTGGGATTATGGACAATAATTCTAGAGGTTTGGTTTCTCCAATAGTGCCGGTAATTATAGCAGCACCGTTTAATGTTACTTTTCCTGAATAATTTGTTCCTGTTAGATTGTCGATATTTCCAGTTACTTGTTTTCCATCAGCTATCAAAATGCTGCAATTTCCTGAAGATATATTGATGTTACCAGAAAAACTCTCTAATAATGCTACATTTGATGCAGATAAATTCAGGCTTTCTACAGAAACTATTGATTGGAATGTAGACAATGTAGAATCCGTTATAGAAAGATGCTTTACAAATACTGAAGATGCAAATACAGTTTCTATACCAGCTAAATTGAGTAAAATTAGCCTATTTGTTTCAGATGAAGCTATAGATTTATTGAAGCTTATTTTACTAGTTCCCGTAATAGATAAAATACCAGCAGTTCCAGTACAGGAGATAGGATAGTTAATATTTGTTTCAGCTGTGGCTACCATATATAAAGAGGAAGCAGATGATCCAAAATTTAATCCATTATCTTCAGCTGCAAGATCAACAATATTCGAAAAAGCTAAAGAAGTATCTGATTCATCATCAAATTCTATAGAGGAAAAATATGATATATTATTTGATACAAAAATATTATCAGCTGATCCAGATACTACAACTTTGCCCGCTCTTACTAAGGAGCTTCCAAAATAGCCATCTATTTGCCTTGTTCCACTTCCTGATAGCTTTAATATCCCAGCACTTCCTGATGTCGCATTTCCTATGAATATGCGTTGTCCATTGTTTTCACCAGATATTAGTAATGTTGAGTTTTCATTACCATAATATATATCATCACTATATAAATTGTTTTTTGCTTCAAATGTTGCATCATTGGCTATTTTTATTTTGGAAATATGTCCGTTTGTTGATCCTATATTTTCAGAGATTTTTGTATATGCTCCTTCGGCATTTATAATACCACCATCTAAAGATACGAAAGATGCAGATATATTTGATGAGGAATTAATTATAAAGGTAGAAATATTGTCAACAAATCTGATTATATTTATATAGGCTTCATTTCCAGAATAGGTGAAATTTTTTCCAACTATAAGCTGTTCAATCGGTTTTTCTAAACTACCTATATTGCATGAGATTGTATTATCATAATATGAAGAATCTATGATGCCATAGCCATTACCTAAAGAGGTTATATTAGCAATTGATGTAGCTATATTTTCTTCGCCTAATTCTAGTGTTGCAACTTCATTATTAAATTGGACATTTGTCACATATGTATTTGCATGAATAGTTACATAGCTCTCATTATTATCATCTCCTATGAATAAATTTTCTACATAGGCATTGGCATCACCTATTGTATCTGTAAATTCTATATTGTCTGCTGTTACATATATTGAACCAAATGGGTTTGTATCAAGAGATTTGTTAACAATTTTCCTATCTTGAATTCCACTATCATTTAGTATAACGCTATCTACTTGATGTGTCAGGCAGATGCTTGCATTATATAAATAATTTACTACACCATTCCCAGTTATATTTACTGTATATTTTGTAGGATCCATTTGAGCGTGAAAATTTATTACTGCATCTATAATGTTCATTGTTGAAAACTCTACGCTTGAGTAAAAATTATGCTCTCCAGATGTAATGTTTAAAATATTAGTATGTACAGGGTCAGCGCATTCTGTTTTTGAGTTATTTACAAAAGAAAGTTCATCAGCGTGAATATCTTTTGAGAAAAATGCTGAGCAATCCGTAACTTCTATGATAGATAGTCTTGAAATATTAGACCCCAAACTTTCATTGAAACTTGTCTTGTTTCCGCCTGTTATAACAACTCTTCCACCTCCTAGTTCAGGTAAGAAGATATTGGTATTCACATTCATATCTCCATTTGAGCAATCTATAATTAATTCTACAGAAGAATCTTCAAAAATTACTCCGGAGGTAGCTGATATGTTAGGTGCAGCAAATGTTGTTGATGATCCGGCCTTTAAATTTACTAATCTTGCATTCAAAGTGGAATTAAATATAGCATTACTATAGTTATTCACCACATCAGCAAATATTTGATCATTGAATGTGGTGTTAGCTGTGGAGGAGATATCTAGTTCTGAGAGTTGGTTGGTATTATTTCCATCTCTGTTTCCGATTGCTTTTGTAAAGGTTGTTGCAGCAGTGGAGGAGA
>JAGOJE010000048.1 GCA_017995275.1 Rickettsiaceae bacterium
GGTTATATGTGCAATCCCATGGATTATTCCAAATATTATTAGGCTGCTTTCAATCGAGCGTTTTTTCATTACAAAGCTAGCTAAGAATCCTCCAAAGATAGCAGAAATTGTTCCAAGGAATTTTCCTATTGTTGCTATTTCTACGGTTTTAAATCCTTTTGCCAATAAAAATGGGTTCATCATTACGTTTATGAAATTGTCCGGCATTCTGTATAATATGAGGAATATTACTAGATATAAGATGAGTTTCCATGAACCTAGCGATAATATCCCTTTAGAGAAATCTATTTTTTCCGTTTTGTATATGGTTGTCAGTTTTGCTTTTGAAGTAGAGTAATGTATCAGAAATGGGAATGTGATTATTATGAAAGCAAATGCTTTATATAAATATGAAAATGGGATGAATGAGGAAAGTAATATAGCTCCCGATCCCGAAATTAGCATACCCACTCTATATCCAAAAATATAAGTTCCTGAGACGGCTCCTTGGTCTGATGCTTTTATGATTTGGCTGCGCAATGCCCCGATAGCAGTGTCCTGCGTTGAAGCAATTAAGGCAACTATGAATGACAAAATAGCAAGTGGATATAGATTTTTTTCTGGTGAGCATAAGCTTAGAGAGTAAACAGAGATCGCAAGTAATATCTGCAACAAATATATCCAGCTGAATCTATGGCCAAAAATTCTACTTAGGAAGGGAATTTTGAAGCGGTCTAATATTGGTG
Source organism: Rickettsiaceae bacterium (assembly GCA_017995275.1). Taxonomy (GTDB): domain Bacteria; phylum Pseudomonadota; class Alphaproteobacteria; order Rickettsiales; family Rickettsiaceae; genus JAGOJE01. Next base: position 726 of record JAGOJE010000048.1, read on the forward strand.
CCCATAAAAAACATAATGCATATGGGGCAGAAGCTAATGAAAATAATCCAATCGATTCTATATTCACGTTACTTGCAGATAGCCAGAAGTTAAGTGTGTTGCCGCTAATTAGAAGTATAAAACCACTTACAAAGCCAAATATAAAAACTGCAAGATTTGTGCTCACTGATTATCCTTGTCTAAGATTTTTAAAAAATTCTAGAAGCAAATCAGTCGATTCTTTAGCCATTATTCCTGGATAAACTTCTGGCCTGTGATGGCATGTTTCTCTTGTAAAAAATCGAACGCCATTTTCTACTGCTCCTCCCTTGATATCGCTTGCTCCATAGAAGACTCTTGCGATTTTTGCGTGGGATATAGCGCTAGCGCACATTGTACATGGTTCCAAAGTGATGTATATATCACAGCTGGATAAATTCTTGCTTGATAATTTTTTAGACGCAGCTTTAATTGCGAGTATTTCTGCATGGCATGTTGCGTCATTTGTAGATTCCACTAAATTATGAGTTGATGCCAGAATATTGCCACTAGAATTTTCTACTATAACAGCTCCGACTGGAACCTCTCCTTGCTCCAAAGCTCTTACGCCTTGAGCCAGCGCTTTACTCATGAATGGGTTAGTCATGATATGATTTGCCTATATCCTTGGCCTTCTTCTACTATTCCTTGAGGGTCAGCGTGTATAATTATTTCAGCCCCAGGAAATTCATCTGATAGATCATTTATGATTTTCTCAATTATCTCATGTACATTTACAAGACGCATATTACCATCAACTTCCATATGGAATTGGATGAAAGGTTTATTTCCAGCATATCTAGTTTTTAGTTCATGTATTGCAGATACTTGGGAGTGAAATTTTGAAATTATAGAAATGACTTTGTTTTTATTTTCTTCATCAAATTCACGATCTATAAGATTATTAAATGCACTTTTGAACATCTTGTATGAGTTGTAAATTATGTAGCATGCTATAGCAAAGCCAATTAGGGTATCTATTATTATGAATTTAGTGCCTAAATATATTGAAATTAGTACAGCTAAATTAGTGAGTAAATCCATCAAATAATGAAGTTTGTCTGCCATAACTATTCTAGAGGCCGTTCTGTTAATAACAAAATTTTGGTATGTCAGTAATATTACCGTAAGGCCTATAGAAAATAGCATTACATTTATTCCGACGCTCATTTCTGATAATTCATGGGGTAAGAAAAAACGCTTCACAGAAGAAGCTAGCGCGAACATTCCCGATGCCAAGAAAAAGATTGATTGTGAGAATATAGCAAGGTCTTCTACCTTTTCATATCCAAACCTATGTTTATCATCAGGTGGGCGAAGGGAAATGTTCATAGCAAATATATTTAGTGTCGATGATGATACATCTAGCATTGAATCTACAAGAGAGGCAAGCATCGCTACAGAATCGGTAAGGAACCAACCATAAATCTTTGCACCAAAGATCATTGTAGCAACAAGGGTCGAATAATAAGGGGCTGCCTTCATTAATTGTGGATTTCTTCTATGACTTTTTTGCATAATATGTTGTGTAATTAAAGTTAAGGCAATATAATATAATTCCTGTATTAATTCTACGATAAAAGTAAAACTTCATGGATTCTGTGGTAAAATTTTTAGATGTGTCGAAAAAATTTGGTTCCCAAATAGTTCTTGATAAAGTTAGTTTTGAAATAAAAAAATCAAGTATCACAACCCTCATAGGGCCTAATGGAGCTGGGAAGACGACTGTTGCAAAACTTGTTGTAGGAGTTGAGGAGCAAACATGTGGCATAATAGAGAGGGCATATGAGAAAGTTGCATATGTGCCGCAGAAAATGCATTTTAACGCAAATATTCCTATGGATGTAAAGTCTTTGGTGAGATATATATCTGGTAATAGAATTGTAGAAAATGAACTAACATCTTTTGCTCAGCTTAAAAATTTAGCAAATAGTCAAATAAGCGAATTATCTGGTGGGCAGCTTCAGAAGGTGCTTCTAGCTAGCAATCTTTTAAAATCTCCAGATTTAATAGTTTTAGATGAGCCAACGCAGGGTCTTGACATAACAGCTCAGCAAGATTTTTATAGAATCCTTGCAAATATAAGAGATTCCTACGGTATTTCTATCTTTATGATATCTCACGATTTATATGCTGTTATGAAGGCATCAGATCAGGTGCTGTGTATTAATAACCATATATGTTGCACAGGAAAGCCTGGCAAAGACAGTAAGGGTGGGAATATAGCGCCTTATATACATCATCACGATCATGAGCATATATGATATTAGTAATATTATCTGTAATATTAATTGCAATGTTATTTGCGCCACTTGGATGCGTACTTCTTTGGCAAAGGCAGGCTTATTTTGCAGATGGGCTTGCTCATAGTTGTTTGTTAGCTAGTAGCTTGAGTGTTGCTCTTAATCTTCCAATTTTACTCGCAGCGCCAATATCTGCGATAATTTTTGCAGTAATGTTCTTTGCAACAAAGAAGAATGGTAATAGCGCTGCAATAAATCTTGTATCTAGCTCTTTATTTTCTATTGGTGTGATAGTTGCAAGTAAACTACCAAATAGGGTTAATCTAAATAACCTCCTTTTTGGAGATATAATTTCAGTGTCTTACTACGATCTCGTTGTAGTACTGATAATTACTATTATATCTACTGTTTTTCTGTGGCAAAAATTCGGTGATATAATTTTACTCTCCTTAAATCGTGACCTTGCTAAATCAAGTGGCGTCAATGTGGCCTCTTTAGAATTTTTATTCCTTACTTTTTTAGCTGTTGTTCTTTCCATTACTATGAAGATGGTGGGGGCTCTTCTTGCAAGTAGTATTCTAATTCTCCCAGCATTTTCTGCTAGTCTTATAAGCAAAACGCCAATCCATATGTTGTTTTTGAGTGTTATATTTGGAATTTCTGCCGGGATCGTAGGAGTTCTTCTGTCTTTCTTTTTTGATTTGCCAACAAGCCCAACAATCGTTCTTATATATGGAGCTATGTATTTTATGGTGAGGGTGTGGGGTAGGAACTAAAAATAAATAAGATTTTCCTATCCAATCTCCTACATAGCCTAATTTTTATTCTAAAATTCTATTTTCATGAAAATAAAAGCAAAAAAATGAAAAATAGTGTTTGACAAGGAGGATTTAAGGCTATATAAACACTTCCACGCAGACGGACTTAAAGTTTGCAGCTGTTTGATAAGTTGATAAAAATAAAAACTAAAAACACCGCGATGTATATTTTGATGAAATATACATATTTACGCGAGTGGATACTAAAGATGATGTAGAATTAGTTCTGCATACAGTATAGTGATCTCAAAAAATTAAATAAAGTAAGAGCATTTGGTGGATGCCTTGGCGCTAGAAGGCGACGAAAGACGTAATACGCTGCGATAAGCTTCGGGGAGTTGCGAATAAACTTTGATCCGAAGATTTCTGAATGGGGAAACCCACCTGTTTATCAGGTATCATACAATGAATTAATAGTTGTGTGAGGCAAACCCAGCGAACTGAAATATCTCAGTAGCTGGAGGAAAGGACATCAACAGAGACTCCGTTAGTAGTGACGAGCGAACGCGGACCAGGCCAGTAACTTTAGAGTAATAACTAGAACAACATGGAAAGGTTGGCAATAAAGGGTGATAGCCCCGTATAGGTAAAAAGCTTTTAAGTTCTCGAGTAAGGCGGGACACGTGAAATCCTGTCTGAATATGGGGGGACCACCCTCCAAGCCTAAGTACTCTCTAGCGACCGATAGTGAACAAGTACCGTGAGGGAAAGGTGAAAAGAACCCCGACAAGGGGAGTGAAATAGTACCTGAAACCGAATGCTTACAAACAGTCGGAGCAGATTTATTCTGTGACGGCGTACCTTTTGTATAATGGGTCAGCGAGTTAGTTTATCGAGCAAGCTTAAGCCGTTAGGTGTAGGCGTAGCGAAAGCGAGTTTTAATAGAGCGTTAAGTTCGATGAATTAGACCCGAAACCGGGTGATCTAGCCATGGCCAGGTTGAAGGTGGAGTAATATCCGCTGAAGGACCGAACCCACTAATGTTGAAAAATTAGGGGATGAGCTGTGGCTAGGGGTGAAAGGCCAATCAAACTCGGATATAGCTGGTTCTCCGCGAAATCTATTTAGGTAGAGCGTTATGTGATTACCATCGGAGGTAGAGCACTGAATGAGCTAGGGGGCCCCACAGGCTTACCAAACTCAATCAAACTCCGAATGCCGATGAGTACAGCATAGCAGACAGACCATGGGTGCTAAGGTCCGTGGTCAAGAGGGAAAGAGCCCAGATCGCCATCTAAGGTCCCAAAATCATAGCTAAGTGTAAAAGGATGTGAGAAAACCAAAACAACTAGGAAGTTGGCTTAGAAGCAGCCATCTTTTAAAGAAAGCGTAATAGCTCACTAGTCTAAATAAGTTTTCTTGCGCCGACAATGTATCGGGGCTAAAGCTATGTACCGAAGATGCGAACTTGTGCATTGGCACAAGTGGTAGCGGAGCGTTCCGTAAGCCTGCGAAGGCAAACCGCGAGGTTTGCTGGAGGTATCGGAAGTGAGAATGCTGACATGAGTAGCGATAAAAAATGTGAGAAACATTTTCGCCGAAAGTCCAAGGTTTCCTGCTTAAAGTTAATCTGAGCAGGGTTAGTCGGCCCCTAAGGCGAGGCTGAAAGGCGTAGTCGATGGGAATCAGGTGAATATTCCTGAACCTGAGGGAAGTGACGGAGATAGTAAGTTGTACGTTCTTATTGGATTGAATGTGCAGTGAATGTCTTCCAGGAAATAACTCCCTCGTATAGACCGTACCCCAAACCGACACAGGTGGACTGGTAGAGTATACCAAGGCGCTTGAGAGAACGATGCTGAAGGAACTAGGCAAATTACATCTGTAACTTCGGGAGAAGGATGACCTTTATATGGGCAACCATTTAAAGGTGGCACAAACTAGGGGGTAGCGACTGTTTATCAAAAACACAGGGCTCTGCAAAGTCAATAGACGACGTATAGGGTCTGACGCCTGCCCAGTGCTGGAAGATTAAAAGGAGGGGTGCAAGCTCTGAATTGAAGTCCCAGTGAACGGCGGCCGTAACTATGACGGTCCTAAGGTAGCGAAATTCCTTGTCGGGTAAGTTCCGACCTGCACGAATGGCGTAACGACTTCCCCACTGTCTCCAGTATCGACTCAGCGAAATTGAATTCCCCGTGAAGATGCGGGGTTCCCGCGGTCAGACGGAAAGACCCCGTGCACCTTTACTATAGCTTTGCATTGGTATTAGAAGCCAGATGTGCAGGATAGGTGGGAGACTATGAAGCAGAAGCGCAAGCGTCTGTGGAGTCGTCCTTGAGATACCACCCTTCTGACTTTTGATATCTAACCGAGATCCGTGAATCCGGATCCGGGACCATGCATGGTGGGTAGTTTGACTGGGGCGGTCGCCTCCCAAAGAGTAACGGAGGCGTGCGAAGGTTAGCTCAAGTTGGTCGGAAATCAACTGTTAGAGTGCAATGGCATAAGCTAGCCTGACTGCGAGTCTGACAAGACGAGCAGAGACGAAAGTCGGTCATAGTGATCCGGTGGTCCCGAGTGGAAGGGCCATCGCTCAACGAATAAAAGGTACGCCGGGGATAACAGGCTGATGATTTCCAAGAGTCCATATCGACGAAATCGTTTGGCACCTCGATGTCGGCTCATCACATCCTGGGGCTGGAGAATGTCCCAAGGGTTCGGCTGTTCGCCGATTAAAGTGGTACGTGAGCTGGGTTCAGAACGTCGTGAGACAGTTCGGTCCCTATCTGCCGTGGGTGTTGGAAGTTTGAGAGGATCTGCCTTTAGTACGAGAGGACCGAGGTGGACGTACCTCTGGTGTACCAGTTGTCGCGCCAGCGGCATAGCTGGGTAGCTAAGTACGGAAGGGATAACCGCTGAAAGCATCTAAGCGGGAAACCCACCTCAAAACTAGACTTCCCTATTAGAGCCGTGGAAGACGACCACGTTGATAGGTCAGGTGTGGAAGCGCAGTAATGCGTGTAGCTAACTGATACTAATAGCTCGATTGTTTTAATTTTACTGATCACACTGTGTGTAGTGTTAATTCTATAAAATTGTATAAAGGTTTTTATTTTTATCAACAACAGCAAATTTATTTGTTTGTGTTTGCCTCAGAGTAAATAGAATTTAGGCAAATGCAAAAAACCTGGTTTGTAAACCAAGTGAGTATAAGTTTGCATAGTTGGCCTGGTGGTTATAGCGTAGGTGAAACACACGATCCCATCCCGAACTCGAACGTGAAACCCTATAGCGCTGATGGTACTTTGTCTTATGACACGGGAGAGTAAGTCGTTGCCAGGCCTACTATGCAAATTTAAAAATTCTTCTCTATAAGAGAGATTCCTATCTTTTAAAAATCCCTATAGAAAATTCTACTGTAAAACATTAGACAATAAGTTATGATAAGCAGTGGTAAATAATTTTCCTTGTTTGATTTTATTGCGCTTATGAATGAATCTCTACCAAAAACACTTTTTCCAT
>JAGOJE010000049.1 GCA_017995275.1 Rickettsiaceae bacterium
ATCATGAGCAATATGAACACCAACCATAAACAAATTATCATCCCCAACTTTCGTTAGCATAATACCTTCAGAAGTTCCAGACTGAATTGTTACATATTCCCTTATTCTGTTGCGCTTTCCAATTACTACCTCAGCAGCATCATCACAACGCCTCAAAATCTGTGGAATTTGTCCTATGGAAGCAAATGGATAAATAACTGTATCCTCACCTATAGTAGTGCGCCCTTCTATAACAACGTGAGATTTAACCTCAACATTATCTCCAAGCGTAACATTAGGGCCTATTATAGAAAATGGACCTATCTTTACGTTTTTTCCTATTGAAGCTGAAGAGCTTACAATTGCGGTTTCGTGAATCACTATCACCTCCTAATCCTTATCTTTTAGCATTGCAGTAAAGGAACTTTCCGCTACTTTCTTACCATCCACTTCTGCATAGCCAGAAAATTTCCACACAGCTCCCCTGTTTTGCTCAATTTTTGAATATAGATACATAGTATCCCCAGGCTCTACTATTTTACGGAATTTAGCGCTATCTATGGCCATGAAATATACCGTCTTCTCATTTGGTTTTGCACTAAGAGTTTTAGAAACTAATATTGCAGACACCTGAGCTAACGCCTCAATGATTAAAACACCAGGCATAATTGGCATATCGGGAAAATGCCCCATAAATTGTGGCTCGTTGAAAGTTACATTCTTAACCCCAACTATCCTATCCCCCTCCACGAGCTCTACCACCTTATCTACAAGGAGAAATGGGTATCTATGAGGTATCATTTTTAATATTTCGCTAGCTGATATTTTAAAATCCGTAGACATTCTATTCTTACCTTCTATTTTTTACTAAATTTTTCAAAATTATCGATTGCTTATGCCAGTCTCTAATTGGAACAGCTGGAGTTCCACCCAATATAGCACCAACTTGATCAATATTTTGTATAGCACCACCTTGACCAGCAATTTGAACCATATCCGCAATTGTTATATGGCCGGAAATTCCAACTTGCCCACCAAGAGCGCAATATTTTCCTATTTTAGAACTACCAGCAATACCAGCTTGCGCCACTATTATACTACCAGTTCCAATTTGAACATTATGTGCTATTTGCACAAGATTATCAATACGCACTGAATCTTCAATGACAGTATCATTCAAAGATCCCCTATCTATTGTCGTATTAGCACCAATTTCAACATCATTCCCTATAAGAACCCTTCCTAAATGGAAAATTTTGTAATGTTTTCCTGCACTAGTAGCAAAACCAAAACCATCTTGCCCTATTCTTGCACCAGATAATATAACAACATTATCTCCTATTATTGAATATTCTATTGAAACTGAAGCACCTATTCTTGCGTTTTTACCTATCTTTACACCAGCCCCTATAAAAGATGAATGCGATATTTCACAGCCATCCCCTATCTCTGCGCCCTCACCTATTACAACATGATGACCCATTTTTACATTCTTACCAATAACAGCAGATGGATGAATAGGATTAGAGCTAGGCTCAGAAACTTTTGGCGCATAGAATAAATCTATAGATTGCGCATAAGAATAATATGGCTCCTTACTTTCAAGAAAACACATATTTTTATGCAGATTCTCACTCAAACCAAATTTAATTATACAAGCGCTTGCTCCAGAAGATGCAAGCTTAGACTCATATTTATCATTATTCAAAAATGTTAGATCACCAGCTCCAGCCGTTTCTATAGGAGCAATAGAATTAATTACAAACTCTCTTGGATTCACACAAGATGGAGAGATTATATTACACGACAAATAATCAGCGACTTCCTGCAGAGTCCTAGGTAATTTTTTGCTGTAAAACTTTTCATCAATCATTACGATCACTCTTATCCATCTTTTCTAGATTCTCTACAGCTAATTTTAAACCCTTATTAGAAAATGGAATATCAACAACTTTACCATTCATAGAAACTATCCTAATATGGTTATTTGTAGAATTTATAATCACCTCTAAATCCTCTTTGGATAAATTCGCATGTGCAACACATCCATGGTCGTAACATGTAATAAACTCACCGCTTGCTACTAACTTATTACCATCACAAACTATTGAAGATCCAGATTTTATATTCACACCGAAAGGCAATACCTCAACCATTTTTAGGCCATTCTCACCAGAATAATGGATTTTTATGGTGGCAATTTTATCCCTTTTTTCATCGTTAGATTCTAAAATTTGAAAAATAGAACAGACGTCTTTACCATCCTTTACCTTACAACTCACAGTCCAATCTTCTATCCTCTGAGAGTTCTCAGAAGAACAGAAAGCAGATATTGGCAGTAAAAACATAGTAAGTAACAAAAATGTGGCGCTTTTTTTCATAAATTTACTTCCTAAATAATAAAAACGGATAGTCTATAAGCCGGATTCTGTCCAGGAAAAAATCCCTGCGCAGCTATTTATCTAACATAATTGTTACCAAATATGTTTAAGCAACCTACCCGCACAGCAATATGAGTAGAAACATCTCACGAACATAAGTTACTTGCTATGCCTATTTGGTCTTGCTCCAGGTGGGGTTTACCATGCGCATTTTGTTACCAAAATACCGGTGCGCTCTTACCGCACCTTTTCACCCTTACCAATAAATGGCGGTATATTTTCTGTGGCACTTTCCCTTGAGTTACCTCAGCCGGGCATTACCCGGCACCGTGCTTCTATGGAGTCCGGACTTTCCTCGCCTAAATGGCGCAGCTACGCAACCATCCGCATCTGACATTATTTGCAAATTATAGAAAACTGTCAAGTAATTAGACTATTCATTAGAAGACTCATGAATTCTTATTGTGCCATTTAAATGATTATAGGAGAAAAGACCAGCATATCTAGCCCAAGAAACTGTAGCTGAAAATATTCTTTGAGCTGTTGTAGCTGGGAATTTTTCCATTAAATTTTTAAGTAAAGATTCTTTTGAAATAGAACCGCTTTTAGAATCCTGAAGTTTACGGTAAGTTCTTCTAACAAAAGTCACATTATGCACTAAATGCTCTTTAAATATAGCTTTTCTAACTTTAGCATCTGATTCTGCAAAAATTTGCCCAGAAGATGTAAGCTCTATATTATTTTGATCAACAATTTTGATAAAATTAAGCAATGACAATGAGTTTAAAAAAATAAAAAGCTGATTATGTGATAATCTCAAACTATCTGATATTTCCTTAATTGACACAACACCATCTTTATTCTTCTTATTTAATGTGACTATAAAATGCTCTAAAGACCTTACAGATAAGGATTGCGGATAAGATTTTATAGAGCTACCATCTACATCTTCATTCTCGCTTCCAAAATTCATTTTATGATATATAACACCTATTAAATCCTGACAGGCCTTAGATTTTATATCCCTAGGATGTGGAACATTAACATTTATATCAGCCACAACCCCACCTGTATTCGACGACATTACTATAATTCTATCACAAAACGAGATAGCTTCTATTATCGTAGAAGTAACAAAAACTATAGATTTTAGCCCTATTTTTTTTCTTTCTATCCAAAGATCTAAAAGATCAAATATTAGCTCATCTGTGGATATATGGTCTAATAATGCAAATGGACTATCTAAAAGCAACATCTCTGGAGCAACAGCAAGAGCCCTTGCAATAGCAACTCTTTGCCTCATTCCTCCAGACATTTCTTTAGGATAAGCCTCCCCATAGCCTTCTATATCAACAAGAGACATTGACTCCCGCACCTTCTCAGCAAGCGCTTCTTTAGAAAGCTTTTTATTTAGTAATCCAATACCAATATTATCCAATACATTAAGCCAAGGAACAAGACCAATATTCTGAAATACCATAGAAATCTTGCTAGTTTCATTTGACAGGAGCCTTCCATGATATAAAATTTCTCCAAAGGTTGGCTCAACAAGACCACACATCATCTTAAGCAAAGTGGATTTACCGGACCCTGATCTTCCAAGTATTCCAACTATCTCACCTTCCTTGATTTTTATATTAAAATCCTTAAAAAGCGATACCTGACTATCCTGATAATCATAATTATAAGTTAGGTTTTTTAATTCTAAAACTGGTTCCTTTTCCATTATTTTTACTCCAACCTAAATCTTGTTGATATAAAACTATATAAAGGCTTCAGTGCAATTGTATTTGTCAAAAGCACTAATATAGTCATAATTATTAGCCCTAAAGCGATTTCAGCAAAATCACCATTCCTCGTATGTATTGCTATGTAAGAACCAAGACCATCAGCAACTAAAGTGGTATTCCCCCATTTTACTATTTCAGAAACCACGCTTGCATTCCATGAAGCACCTGTGCATGTCATAAATCCGGTTAAATAAAATGGTAATATCGCTGGAATGGTGATTTTAAATAATTTCCAAAATTTGGATAATTTAAAAACATCAGCCACTTCTAAAAGTTCTGTAGGTATAGTCTGAGCGCCACTTATAACATTGTATAATATATAAGACATTGACCCAGTCATTATTACATAACTAAGCCAAATATTGACATTAAGGTTATATTTAACAATGAGGATTACAAATAAAGGATAGTATAGATTTGCAGGAACGGATGTTAGGAATAAATTTATTGGCTGGATTATAGCCGCAAGTTTTGGACGAACGCCAACATATATACCAAATGGTATTAAAAAGATTGATGCCAAAATTGCTGTAGCGAAAACTCGAACCGTAGTAATGAGGCCAAGTTTTATAACTTCTACTAACTCTGAATAACCAAATTTGCCTACAATTAGTGAATATACTGATTTATATATAGACCATAAACATATAGCTACAAACACCCACCACATTGATTCAAAAAACACCGCGAATATTCTAATGTTACGACTCACTATCCTAGGCAAAGAAGCTGATAATACTAAGTTTTTTATAAAATTAAGTGGAGCCGTAAGAAGAATGGTCACATCAGCTCTTGATAAATAATCAAAAAGCCAAGACTCATATTTACTACTACCACTTATAGCAAATTCATATCTAAATTTGGAGCTCCAAGCTACAAATGGTTTGAAGAAGAATTCATTGAATATAATACTTAGAAAAACTATACCAAGAAATGCGTAAAATACGGATTGGAAATCCATGTTTTTTAGCGCAAGTGCTATATAAGCACCAATGCCAGATATCTTATAATCATGCACCCCAACACAAACAACTTCCCCAGCGACCACAAAATACCAACTTGCACACATTGAAAGTATACTATTCCACACTAACCCAGGCATGCAGAATGGAATTTCCATCTTCCAAAATATCTGCCATTTATTTAGCTTATAGGCCTTTGCAGTATCGTATAAATCTAGAGGGACTGATAATAAAGATTGGTATACGCTCATTATCATATTCCAAGCTTGCGAGGTGAATGTTGCAAATATTATAGCCATCTCCACACCAAGAACTGTATTAGGCGCAAGACCAACAAAAAACATTACGGTGAATGATAGAAAACCTAGTATTGGAATAGCCTGAAGAACATCTACAAGCGGCATCAATATATAAGCCATTCTTTGATTTTTTGCAGCAAGACTACCTGTAACTATAGCCACCAAAATCGAAAAAATCATGGAAACTATAAATCTCATCCCAGTTCTAAAGAGATATTGAGGCAAATGTGAAACACCTAAGACAATTTTGGGGTTCAGAGTGGAAATATCGGAATTCATGAGCATAAGACCATGGATGAAGAATATCCCACCTAATAAAAGTACAGCCAAAACAACTATGTTATAATATAACCTCGTAAGGCTTTGTTTAAGATTCATTTTAAGATCTGCTTGGTTAAACTATTGTATCTACTTACGTGGCTAACCGCCTTGTCATTCATTTTAATGCCGGATCACGCATAATGCACGCCTTGGATGACAGTGTATGTGGCAATCGCAAATCGATACAACCTCAAAGATAACCTAGTTTTTGTCCTGCAGCAATGTTTCAAGCTCCTTTTCTAAATCATCCATCGATGATTCTTGATCTTGTGGTTTTTTATCCTCACTATTGATGCGCATTTTTATGGATTGATCCTTATCAACAGTGATCTCTAACTCCGGCTTTGAAATAGGCGTATCACCTAAATAATCAGGGTTAGAAGGCATTGTTATACTCTCTAACAACGAATCTGGAAGAACGCCGCCAATAGTTTTAGATAAAAAGAAAAATAATTGATAGAATTTGGATTTTTTTAGAAAATTGGGATAATCCTTCTCATCTAATTTCGCTGCAACTTCTTTTAGATTTTTCACCCCAACATATGCGTTTGAAGAGACTATAGTTATTAGAGAAAAAATCACAAGAGAGATAGCCACCCCCCTTATGATTCCAGCAATTATTCCACATAACCTATCAATGATTCCACCTCGCAACTCTTTCACGCCATACCTTAATTGCCCACTAAGCACCGCAAAGAAAATAGTACAAAGAAGAAAACTAGATATTCCAGTAACAATTCCTGCAGCTAATTGATTTTTTATAAATTCTCCAATTGCTGGCTTAACTAAAGGCGATACAAAATATGAAGACACAAGGGCGCATAAGAAAGATATCATCCCTATGGATAGATAAACAAAGCCCCTGATAAAACCAGTAAGCGCGGATAATAAAGTTATTGATGATACTATAATGTCAAATAAGCTCATAGCGTTAGAATAAAATTTTCTGTTACAATAAAATCCATTCTACAATCATGATCCTCTCTGGGCAAGCGAAGAAGTAATTTATCAGAAAAACAAACGCCAATAGTTTTCACCGATGGATTTCGCGCGATATAATTATCAAAACACCCTCCACCTCTACCAAGCCTATAACCCTCTATGTCAAAAGCAATTGCGGGAACTATTATTACATCTGGAGCAACTAATTCGTTACTTCGTGGCTCCTTAAGACTTGAAAAACTTTTTGATATTTCAAAAAGCTCCGGAAAATTTTCCACCTTCGCAGATTCATAAGCAAATTCTAATTTACTATCTATAACCTTTGGCAAAGCCTGATATTCTAGGAATTTTGAAATATTAGGCTCGCCTTTCATTGGAATATAGGCCCCTATTATTTTAGGACTAATTTTTTGTAAAATAGAAAGAACATTCTGAGCAATTGCAAAATCTACATCAGAATTTTGTAAATCACTCTTTATATTGCTGTATTTTTGTCGCAGAGATTTTTTTTCTGTTGCTATCACTAAGCC
>JAGOJE010000050.1 GCA_017995275.1 Rickettsiaceae bacterium
GCGCTTAATGTGAATGAAGGATTCACAAAAAACAGCAGGGATGTTGGAGGAGGGGAAAATTTGCTAAAGAATCTTATATATCGCGATCAACAATCTCTTCCTGTTGATTCAAGATATATTGCACTTGTTGATTTATCTAGAATTGTTAGGGAGAATGAGCTGGTTCCAAGGCTTATTAATACAAAGGGTCATAACAAAAAATATAATGCAGAACAATTTTCAAAACAGATACGAGATACTCTTTCGCGAGCTCCCGTTTCTGATAAGAACATGGTAAAGATGCAGTATCAGCTTAGGTTTTTAAATAGCAAAAGGCCCACAATTCCCCTCCAGCCATGAGTGATAATTTTGCTACATTTATATATTAAATGCAAATTCAAAATATCAAACATATACCAATCATTTCTGTAGTGCTGTAAACTATTATAATAATCTTGATGGAGTTTGTGATGTTTCAGTGGCTTAGAAATTGGTGGAATGGTGTAAAATCTTGGTGGAGTGGGTCTTCGAGCAATCAGGATAATGTATCATCTCCAGTAAATATGGGGGGGGGGGCTCAAGCTCCAGTAGGGAGGGTATTTTTAGCAATGATTTGAAATTTAACCAGGGCTTAGATGGAAAAAGCAAAGATAAAATTGATGCAAAAGGGGGGTGTTCTGGCTTTGAAATTTTGCTAGCGGCTTATTACTATAAACATACTCATGATGGACGGAATAAACAGGATCGTGATATTTTTAAGGATTTTGTTGAAAAATTCAAGAAAAGTAATTTGACTAATGTTTTAGGAAGGGTACAAATTTATCAAACAATTCTTGCGGGCAAGCCGCGCGCAGCAGTGAATGCTAGTAATATAATACATACAATCAATAATAAAACAAATAAAAACGACAAAGTCTTTGGAATAGGCTATGGTAAACATACAGAAACTTTAATAAAAGGGCAAATTCAAGGAGAGTATTTTATATTTGATTCTAATAAAGGTTTTTCCCGCAAGCTTAATGAAGAACAGGTGCAAAATTATTTTAGTAATAAGGGGGGATTAACTTTAATAAATGTAGAAAAAATAGTTAAAGACAAGAAATTAGTTCTAGATGATGCTGTCTTAAGGGAAAATACTAAAAAAGAAAAAGGGGAGAAGCAAAAAAATCCTGCTAAATATATGCCAAATAAAGAGTCTCTTAAAAATATGGTAATGGATATAAAAGTCAATAAGGATGCTGACGTAGAAGCTACAAAAAATGCAGCTTTTGTGATGATAGATAAAATGAGTTTGGACGAGTTGAATAAAATTGAGATAATTAGATCTGGGAAAATTGTTAGTGAGCCAACCGCAAAAGATAAAGCTGTTGAGGCAATATACCAATGTGTTGATCTACGTAAAAAAGCTATAAACAAGGGGATGCAAGCTGTAATGGGTGGGGCGTCAGTTTCTGGTGAGGGTGGTGAGAGTAAGGTGGTAGCAAATTCTACCAATCCAAGCGTTACCGAAAAGAACAAGAGCTCTTCGTGGTTTCGTCGCGGGGTGGAAAAATAAAAATCATCGTGAGTCTTCAGAGTCTTTGCCTGGGAAATATGTATAAAATCTCACGCCTACTTTTAATAAGTGAGATATAGCTTTTTTATACAATAGGTCTGACTCCCAATATACTTGCACAAGTTCTTCGTAAAACCCATCGTCTAGCTTGCTATCTTCTTTGGTATAACAGCTGACAAGCTTTCTAATACCATCTATATCATCAGTCCTTACAAGATCAAGAAGCGCTGGTATTTCGTCGTAAGGCTCTTCCAACAGTTTTATCCATTTATGAATTTGTTATAATAGGTTAGCCTTTATTTAGCACAAAATCTACCATTTTCCAGAAAGCATGATATTTCTTCATGAGTAGTGTGGTTTTTTAATATCATTACATGTGTTGAAGAAAGCGTTATTTGATCCTTCATTCCCTCTACTTTTGTGCTTTCTAGGCTTACTATTCCATCATCTGGCCCTGGCAAAATAAAAATTGATGTAAATGGGTTAAGGGAGATATCTCCGCTTATTATTCCAAGATCATAATCAGGGTTTTTTAGTGAAGATAGAAAAGTAGAGTGGGTAGATAGTTCTAAAACGGCTGGTCCTAATATTTTGTTTATAAAATATGGTCCGCTTATTTTGTCGACTATTTCACTTCCTTTACTAGGGCTTCCTATTAAGACTACTCTGCCAAGGTTTTTAGGTCTATATTTTTCGATGTAATATCTTGTAACTATTCCACCAAGGGAATGGCCAACGAAATGTAGTTTTGTGCAACCTTCTGTCTTTACATTTGGATATATATATTTATTTACTATATCTTCTATTTTATAATATCTAGTTGGATATGTAATATTTTGAACTTTATATCCTTCTTTAGTTAGGCTTTCTTCAACTGGGATCATGCATCTTCCAGATTTTGCCCATCCATGTAGAAGTACTACACATTCCTGGTTTGATGCTTGCAATGGTGAAGCGTATAATGTAGCAGGGAGTATCAAGACAGCGTTTAATATTGTTGCAAGCGCGCGGAGCGTAGTAACTACGTGAGCACGCAGGGTTCCCATGATAAATTCGAAGAGCGATTTGCAAATTCCGAAGAGTATAGTTAGCGCCATATTTCTTCGATCCTATAATGCTCTCTGGCTTCTGGGTGGAAAATATGTACGATGATATCTCCTGCATCTAATGCGACCCATGAAGATGTCTCTAGGCCATCTATTGCAACTGATAATCTAGAATTGTTCTTAATTTCTTGAGCTAAATATTCTGCTATGGATGCTACATTTTTTGTGGATCTGCCTGTAGCAAAAATCATATATTTTGCTATGGAAGTTTTTCCACCTAAATCCATTACTGTTATATTTTCAGCCTTTTTATCTTCTAGTCCATCTATTATGAATTTTTTTAGATCTTCTACGGAATTAATCATTATTTTTTGCTCTAATTTCTGTTGATGAGATGTTTACTAACTTATTCTTGCACAATATTATACGGTGATTATGACTTTTCATCAATCCCTGAATTTCTTCTACTGATTTTGCGAGTGATAAATATCCTGGGCGTTCAAAAATAGCTATATCTACAAATTCTGTAAATTTATCAAAATATTCCCATAGGTGGAAGGATGATATACAATCAAGGCCCATCATCCATATAAAATTGTGATTTGGAAAATTCAATCCAAAGAATTCTATAGTTTTGAATGTGTATTTGCTTTCTATTTCAGCTTCCATAGTCGATATTAATATTCTGCTGTTATCTATTATAGATGCTGCGTAATTAGCTCTTTCCTCGATGGTTTTTTTATATTTTGGCTTAAATGGATTTTGTGGAGATATTAGCCATATTACATAATCTAAATTGAAGTGAGAAAGTGCATATTTGCTCATTTCAACGTGTCCATGGTGAGCTGGATTAAAAGACCCACCTAAAAGTCCTATCTTTTTAGGATTCCCTGATAGGATTGTTTTTAATGATTGCAAATCGTAAATTTTGTTATTAAAGTGCATGAGAATCTATATCCGGAGGGTTATATGGCCGTTACTATTGATGAATTACAAACCATTATAATGTCAAAATTTCCAGATGCAAAAGTAAAAATAACAGACTTGGTAGGGGATGGAGATCATTATTCTTTGGAAATAGTTGACAAAGCCTTTGCTGACAAGACAATAATAGCGCAGCATAGAATGGTAAAAGATGCGCTGTCAGAGCTTTTAAAAACTAGGCTACATGCTATTACTATAAAGACATCATGCTAAGAATTGATGCAACACAAATATCTATATTTTGATGCTAACTAAAAACTAGAGTGCTTATAATAATAGCATCGCCATTAGAATTTTTGCTAAAATAGCACATTTATTATTATAATATGAATCAACAAAATAAAAAATAGATAGGTGTTTTATATAATTAAATACTACTAATATAAGAAATCAGGATATTTAGCTCCTGCTTTGGCAGATTCTACTAGTTGGATTGCTATAAAATGAATTAAACTTAGGAGATTATTATTGGCTATCCCTTCAAAGGTTTTAGTAATAAGGCTTGCGAGACAAAATATTTCTTCTATATACAAGATCTATTACTATTGTAAATATACATCCAATATCTCAGCTCATTCGAGGGTGATTTTTTGTATCATATACTATATATAGTATGTCAAGAACAAAAACATACTATATCTGTATTTATTTAATTGATTGTGGAGAGCACAAGCATTAGTTTGATATTTGTGTTTTAATTGGAGAAAAAGATGAGTAAAAAAATGGAGAAGAATTTTAGCGTGAAGATTGATAATTCAAGAGATAACTTACTAACGCCATTTGGAAAGGCTGTATTAAAAGACAGGTATCTTATGGAAGGTGAAAGTTATCAAGATTTATTTGCAAGGGTGGCAAATCACTATGCGGATGATGCTGCCCACGCAACTCGTCTTTATGATTATATAAGCAAATTATGGTTTATGCCTGCAACTCCAATACTTAGTAATGGTGGAACTGATAGGGGAATGCCGATATCTTGCTTTCTGAATGAAACTACGGATAGCCTTAAGGGTATAGTTGATTTATGGACAGAGAATGTATGGCTTGCATCTCGTGGTGGTGGAATAGGAAGCTACTGGGGAAATGTACGTTCTATCAATGAAAGAGTAAGAGACAATGGAAAGACCTCTGGAATAGTTCCCTTTATAAAAGTACAAGATTCTATGACTCTTGCGATTTCTCAGGGTTCTTTGAGAAGGGGAAGTAGTGCAGTATATTTACCTGTAGATCATCCGGAAATAGAAGAGTTTGTTGATATAAGGCGCCCTACGGGAGGTGACTCAAATAGAAGGTCGTTAAATATTCACCATGGGGTTGTAATAACAGATGCATTCATGCAGGCGGTTGTTGATAATAAAGATTGGGACTTAGTAAGTCCGCGTACCAAAGATGTAGTACATGCAGTAAAAGCTAGAGATTTATGGGTGAAAATTCTTACAACAAGGATAGAAACTGGTGAGCCTTATATATTGTTTATAGATGCTGTAAATCGTCATATACCAGAACACCATAAGAAGCTTGGTCTGAATGTAAAAATGTCTAACCTATGTAGTGAAATAACATTACCTACAGGAGTTGATCATCTCGGTAATGAACGAACTGCAGTTTGCTGTCTTTCTTCTCTAAATTTGGAATATTATAATGATTGGGAAAATGACAAAGATTTCGTACCAGATGTAATGCGCTTTTTAGACAATGTTCTTGAAGATTTTATAAACACCGCACCAGATGAAATGCATAGGGCAAAATATTCTGCAATGAGAGAAAGGAGCATAGGCTTAGGAGTAATGGGTTTCCACTCATTCTTACAAGCAAATAATGTTCCCATGGAATCTGTAATGGCAAAAGTATGGAACAACAAGCTTTTCCAACATATATCCAAAGAGGTTGACCGTGCATCTGTGATTCTTGGAGAAGAAAGGGGGCCATGCCTTGATGCAAAAGAATGCGGTATAAATGTAAGATTTAGTAATAAAACTGCTATAGCTCCTACTGCATCAATTTCTGTTATAGCTGGAAATTCATCACCAGGAATAGAACCATATGCAGCAAATAGCTTTACCCAAAAAACTCTAACAGGATCTTTTACAGTAAGAAATAAGAATCTCGAAAAAATTCTTATAGAAAAAGGATTCAATAATGAGCAAGTATGGTCATCTATTTCAACTCATGAAGGGTCTGTGAGTCATTTGAGCTTCCTTACTGATCATGAGAAAGATGTATTCAAAACTGCTTATGAGATAGATCAAAGATGGGTTATTCAGCTAGCAGCAGATAGAACTCCATATATATGCCAAGCGCAGTCTGTAAACGTTTTCTTGCCAGGCAATGTAAGTAAGCAATATTTGCACGATGTGCATTTTATGGCTTGGAGACTCGGCATGAAGAGTCTATATTATTGTCGTTCTATGTCCATACAGAGGGCGGAAAAAGTCTCTCATGCTGTTGAGAAGGTTGATACCTCACATTTAGAAGGGCAAAAAGATGACGATAATAAATATGAGGAATGCTTAGCTTGCCAATAGGCAGTAAGAATTTAAAATTACTGCATTGCTTTAAATAAATATAATAATGAAACAAAAGGAATAAAAGATGTCGCTACTTGATTCAAAACCGATTTATAAACCGTTCGCTTATCCTTGGGCTTATGAAGCTTGGCACACTCAGCAGAAAATTCACTGGTTGCCTGAGGAAGTTCCTATGGCAGATGATGTTAAGGACTGGAAACATAATTTAAGTGCAGGGGAGAAACATTTACTCACGCAAATATTCCGTTTCTTCACTCAGGCTGATATAGAAGTAAATAATTGCTATATGAAAAATTACTCTAGAGTATTTAAGCCTACGGAAGTGCAAATGATGCTTGCTGCATTTTCTAATATGGAAACTATTCATATTGCTGCTTATTCTCATCTTCTGGACACAGTTGGTATGCCAGAAGTCGAATATCAAGCATTTCTAAAATATAAGGAAATGAAAGATAAATATGATTATATGCAGAACTTCACTGTAGATACTAAGGAAGAGATAGCGCTTACTCTTGCTGCATTTGGTGCATTTACAGAAGGTCTACAGCTTTTTGCATCTTTTGCAATTTTGCTAAATTTCCCGCGTTTCAATAAAATGAAGGGAATGGGGCAAATTGTTACATGGTCCGTACGGGATGAAACATTACATACAAATTGCATAATCACATTATTTAAAACCTTCGTTCGTGAAAATCCTGAAGTATGGACAGAAAGACTAAAAAGCAAATTATATGAGGCTTGTGCAACGATAATTCATTTTGAAGATGCATTCATTGATCTTGCATTTGAAGTTGGTGGTATAGAAGGCCTAACAGCCAGGGAAGTAAAGCAATATATACGTTATATTGGCGATAGAAGGCTGATGCAATTAGGGCTGAAGGAGATTTATTTAGTTGATAGCAACCCACTTCCATGGATTGATGAAATTCTAAATGGTATAGAGCATGCCAATTTCTTTGAAAACAGAGTTACTGAATATGCAAAAGCAGCGACTACAGGATCTTGGGAAGAGGTGTTTGATGAAATGGACGGAGTGGAAGATCCAACACAATCCAACTTATTTGAGCATCCACAGAAATAGTTTGCTGTAGAAAATGA
>JAGOJE010000051.1 GCA_017995275.1 Rickettsiaceae bacterium
CAGTCAGAGATAGATATTGCCTTTGAGGCTATTTTGTAAGCTACTGTATTCCCATCATGATCTTCAAGATTTGCTAAATTAGGATTTGTTCTAAGAAGGATTTTTTGAGCTTCTATATTCTGCCAATTATCTGCAATATCATGAGCTACTTCTTTGGCTAAATCGGGAGCTGCTCTTAAGACTTTTTCTAATCCTTCCATATTGCCTTTTTCTATTAATATGTGAGGGATCGTTCTATTATTTCTTCTAGTCATGAATGCTGATGAGTTTAAAGCTGGAGTTTGTCTTAGTAGACTTTCTAGTTGCTCATTGTTAGAATTATTTACTGCATTCCAAATATTATCGATGGTAACTGTTTGCTTTATTGCATCTATAACAGTTGGTACATCATGATATTTTTCTGATAGTTTTTCTAATATTTCAGTTTTTCCATTTTCTACAAGATGATCAATAAGAGTTTTTTGGTTGTCATCTTTAGTAGTCCATATAGTCTCCTCTACTGGCGTAGTTAATATAAGCATCTCAATAGTCTCGTAGTCTGACCTGACTATTGCATTTGATGCTATTTTATAAGCAACTGTAGCTCCTTGCTCATCCTTGAGATTTACCAGTTCAGGATTCGTTCTGAGGAGTATTTTTTGATTCTCAAAATTCCATTGATTGTTTGCAATATCAAATGCAACTTTTCTAGCTAAATCATGTGATGTGCTTAGGGCTTTTTCTAATCCTTTCGTATTGCCTTTTTCTATTAATATGTTAGCTATTGTTTTCCTAGCAGAATTTCTACTAGTCCATATTGATGGTTCCAAAGGGGGATTTCGTGTTAACAGACTTTCTAGTTTTTCATTGTCAGAATTTTTTATGGCATCCCAAACTTCACTAGTTGTAATGGCTTGTTTTATGGTCTCTATAAAATTTGGTGCATCAGGGTATTTTTCTGATAGTCTTTGTAATATTTCAGTTTTTCCATTTTCTACAAGATGATCAATAAGAGTTTTTTGGTCATCATTTTTGGTAGTCCATATAGTCTCCTCTACTTGCGTAGTTAATATAAGCATCTCAATAGTCTCGTAGTCTGACATAACTATTGCATTTGCCGCTATTTTGGAAGCTACTGTATTCCCATAACCATCTTGAAGATTTGCCAGTTCAGGATTTGTTCTGAGGAGTATTTTTTGATTTTCAAAATTCCATCGATTGTTTGCAATATCAAATGCAACTTTTTTGGCTAAATCAGGAGCTGCTATTAAGACTTTTTCTAATCCTTTCGTATTGTGTTTTTCTATTAATATGTGAGCTATTGTTTTATCATTTCTTTCACTTGTCAATATAAATAAGTCTAAAGGTGGATCTTGGTTTAACAGACTTTCTAGCTTTTTATTGTCAGAATTTTTTGCGGCGTTCCAAACTTTATTGACATCTTCAACTCTTTTTTTTGCCTCTATAAAATCTGGCACGTTGGGATGTATTTCCAATAGTTTGTCTAGTATCTCAGCGTTTTCATTTTTAGTTTTCACGAGATAATCAATAGGCGTTCTTTCAGCAGAATCTTTGCTAGTCCATATAGATTGGTCTAAGGGTGGATCTTGTTTTAACAGAATTTCTAGTGTTTCTGGGTATTTTGATCTGGCGGCGTAGTTCGCTAAATTTCTATTTGCGTTATCTGTTAAACTTGCTAAATTTGGACGTGCTTTTAATAATGCATCTAGATATCTATAACTTTTGTTGTCAAGTGTATAATCAATATCATTGAATCCTACATCTACTCCCTTTTCTAGAAGTGCTTCAATTGCTTGTGGATTATCTTTCCTTATAGCATATCTTATTATTCCAAACCCATCACTATAGGCTGAGTTTAATTGTTCTGGTGTAATGGGGGCTAACAAAGCTCTGAATTCTTCGTCGTTGTAGTTTTTTGATATTGCATTATGAAGCGCTATCATTTCTGCTGGAGCAAGTTGAGCAGGAAATTTTCCATCTTTTTGCCGTGGCGTATTGTCTTCCCCTATTACTCCTTTAGATCTTAGATATTTATCCATCTGTGTAATACGAAAATCTTTAAGAGATCGATTTTTGATTCTTGCACGGGAATTTATTATTTCATCTGCTTTTTCTGGTGTTCCCGCGAATCTTAATTTATCATCATTTGGGTCATATATTAAATATCCATCCTCTCTTTTGATAATTTCTATAATATGGTATCTTCTTAAGGGAAAGATAAGTCCAATCATCTTCGATCCCTGGGATTCGGGGTCTTCATTCCCAGATTTAAATAGTAATTCAACGAATGAAGTGCCATGTGCTGTGTTTATTTCTTTTCTAAATTCAATGGAGGCATCTTGCATAAACTGATATTGATGAGTTCTTTCTGCAAATCTATCTGACGGATGTGACGGATGCTCCGCATAAATATTTCTCTCGAGTTTGTTGTTCCATCCATTTAATATATCTGCTGTGTTTTCATTCCAATGTTTCATACAGTAAAGAGTGAAGTTAGAGCATAAACCAAAGCAATTTCCTTTTAAGTCAAGGATTGGGTTTTTGTTCATGAGTTGGTTTTGATTAAGTGATTTTTCTGCTTCTGGCATTTTGCTGCTCCTGTATAATCATATGAATTAATTATACATGGATATTCACATAATCGCAAATTGAGGGTTGAAAAAGTTCGTGAAATAACTATAGGCTGCGATAATTATGCGACAGAAGGTTGTGAAGTTTATGGGGTATCCGATTTTACATCCATCGAACAAATAGATGCTTTTTAGTGGTTTTTAAATCACATACATATTTTTTCTACCGTCAATTACGTCTTATTTTCTTCTAATGCAATTGCTAGTTGTTTACACTGGATAATGCAGTAGGTAACACTGTGAAACAAACAATAAAAAATGAGGATTTTATGAAGTTTAAAAAGTTAATGAAACATGGAAATGATGCTCTAAAAAAAACTAGTGAATTTATGAAAACTGAGGCTGGGCAGGCTCTAGAAGGAGCTGCTCTTACAGCTCTAGAAACTCTGATACTTAAATGGGTTCAAGATAACCACCATTTGACAGAGGAGCAAAAAGATGTAGTTGCAGATAAAATAGACCATGAGTTTGATCAATTGCATACTCCTTTGACAAATCCTCAAATAACTACCTTCGCTTCTAATATAGCTCCTTTGTTAACAGGAGTGCATAATGAAGAACTAGGTAAGGTTACTCAAGATATAATAGATGCAATGACTGGCACTACAACTCCGGAAGAATTGTTAAGACTTACCCATGATTTAGCTGATTTAGCTAATCTAGATGAAAAAGTTGCAGGGCTAGGTGATACTATCTTTCATGTGGCCGCATTAGCAGATGGGGCAACCAGTGAAGAGTTACTTGCTGTTGTACAGGATATATCAGCAATGAAAGTTAGTGGTGATCACGATCATCACGATCATCCAGATACGCATCATAATTCCTAATTTAATCATACAAGGCATGTTATACCCTATATTTTCTATATTGGGTATAACATTGCCATAGTTTCTTATAAAAAAGGAGAGGGAATTTATGGATTTTTTTAATCACTTGCTAGCAGATAATGTAGAACAATCTACTCTTACTGATCTAGAAAAATTAATTTATCGAAATATATATGATTTAGACTTTGCTCAAAAACAATGGATTGTCACTGAGTTAAATAACGCTTTTGCTGATTTACATGTTCCTTTGGTGATCCATGAAATCAGTACTTTTGCAGTAATCGCTGCGGGAATATTATTAGGAGAAGAGGATCCTATGTATTCGAGGATGATCTCTGATATTATCTCTAAGATAGAGCCTGTACAAGCTCTAGAAGAAATAAGCCCTGTTGAAGAAGTGAAAACAAGTGGTGGCGGTGGCGATAACGAAGGGGAGAATGCTTAATGCTGTAACTTATCCTCCTTGCACAATTTTCTATATAGTTCGCATGAACTCAAAAGTTCTAAATGCGTGCCGGAGGATATCACATGACCATGGTCTATAACTAGTATTCTATCAGCATTTTCTATTGATGAAATGCGGTGAGCTATTGAAATTATTACTTTATCTTTCATATATTTCCTAACAAGTTTCATA
Source organism: Rickettsiaceae bacterium (assembly GCA_017995275.1). Taxonomy (GTDB): domain Bacteria; phylum Pseudomonadota; class Alphaproteobacteria; order Rickettsiales; family Rickettsiaceae; genus JAGOJE01. Next base: position 4,095 of record JAGOJE010000051.1, read on the forward strand.
ATTTCATTTTCACTTTTTTGATCTAATGAGCTTGTTGCTTCGTCAAGAATAAGTATTTCAGGCATTGATAGCAATGTTCGTGCTATAGCGATTCTCTGTTTTTGCCCACCTGAAAGCTGAGCTCCACGTTCGCCTATTTCGTTGTCAATCCCATCTGGGAGGGATTTTGCTATTTCATCTATACCACATATAGTAATATCTATATTCTTCTTCTGACCTGATATTTCTAAGTTTTCCCTTATACTTGCGGAAAAAATGAAAGGATCTTGTGCTACATAACCTATTATAGAACGCACCTCTTCTGAGGATAAATCATTGATATTCATTCCTCTGATTTTTATATCCCCATCTCTATGACGAAAAAACTTAAGTAGTAACTGTACTATGCTTGTTTTACCTATGCCTGATGGGCCTACTATGCCAATAAATTCTCCTTTGTTTATTGCAAAGTTCATCTTTTTTAAAACTTTATGTTCTGATCTAGAAGGGTAATTAAAACAGACATCAAGAAATTCTATTTCTGCTATTTTGCTTGATGCTTCTGGTAGCTTAGAATTTCCTTTTTTGTTTTCGATATTTTTGTTTTCTAATAGCAAAAATGCTCGTTCCGCTCCTGCTAAATATCTCCAAAACTCGCTTGCTACCTCTACTATTCCTCCAATGCTCATAGCGCTTGATGATGCAAAAAAGATGAAGGATACTAGCGCTCCTGAAGTCATTTTTCCTTCTATTACATCTTTGCTACCAAGCCATATAACTATTACTACGGCAATCATAACTCCACTTATTGCAAGAGCAAAAAATATAGCCCTAAAAAACAAACGTTTCGTAGATAAATTTATTAATTCCTGAGATTTGTCGTTAAAAGTTCTCTTTGCAACTTTTTGAGCGTTAAATGAGTAAATGGTAGTAATTCCAGAAAATGTTTCCATTACTAGCTTGTAAAGATGAGATTGAGCCATTTGCACATCTCTCGATAGAAGCTTTACTTTCTTGCCAAGATTGTGAGTAAATAGGATAATGAGTGGAGCTACAAATAAGGATATGAGGGATAATTTCGTGCTCTGGTAAAACATCATTCCTAGCCCTCCGGCGAACATTAAAGCATTACGTATGCAGAAAGAAAGAACATCAACTATTATTCTAGATACTAATTCTATATCGCTTGATAATCTTGTTATTATGCCAGATGTTGTAAGTTTTTCAAACTCGGTATATTGTAGAGTGAGTAAATGAGAATATAGTTTCATTCTAAGGTCATTTACCACTTTTTCGCTTATGTTATTTATAAAGAAAGACCTTATAAAACTGGCGCCTCCAAAAAAAATAATTATCGACATTATATATATTACAGCATGATTGAGCTGCGATGAATCTCTATTATTTATTCCATGATCTATAAGCATTCTAAGGGCAACGCCGAGAGATAATATAGAAAGAGAAACAGTCGCTATCGCTATCATAGCGATAAATAAATTTCTTTTATAAACAAGTAGAGACTTTAGTATTTGTAGGAAAATTTGCTTATTTGTCATTGTTTCGAATTCAACGCTATTTTTATGAAGTTAGATAATTCACTAGTTAATAGTTGCAATATGTCTATCCCAGTTTTTGTCACCCATTTACCACTTTTCATAGAAAAATGGTAAGGTCCGCTGATGGGGGAGGCTAGCCATATTTCGCTTGCTGCAGATTGCCTATTTATTACATAAATTCCAGCTTTTGTTTCTATATTCAACACATCCCCAATAAAATCGACCTCTAGCTCGCCAGCTATATCTTGCTCTTCTATTTGGTTAGCAATAGATTCTATAAATCGTTCTGATTGATATAAAAACTTACTATCCTGCATTTGATGTAATATCCGAATATATTCTTTGGAAGTGATTATAAAATCAACATTATAAAAGACAATTGATTTTTCTACTTACAGTGACTTAGATTACTAGTCATTGCAAATCGTTGTAAAATATATGATAATGCAGCGCAATAATTGATGGTAGATAAACATGGCGATTCCTGAAAAAATAACTCTTACTGGTAAGGTATTTATAAAATACATAGATGAATGTGACAAAGTTGCAATAGGTGATGTTATGCTATATATGAATGATGATGCGATAAATCCATTTCCTGGGGATTACGATAACCTCACTGATGCCGGATATATAAAGGCTTGCGTCCATGATGGTAAATTTTGGCAGAATATGGATATTTGTGAATTTTGCATCAGTCGTGAAAATAAATTCGCAAAAAAGCAAAGAGCAATTGACTCAGCTATACTATGTAGGGATATAATAGAGCGTGAGGGGAAAGGAGTTTCTTTATTTAAAACATATCGAGCTCACTTTACTCGATTTGAATATGAACCAAAGGCTTATGATAGAGGAAGAAGACACGGACGAAAGGCTTGAAGATAAGCCTGATGATAACGATGATGAATTTATATTTTATACCGAAACTGAGGAGATTGATTTTGCTAAATTATGTGCAGGTGATATCTCTCCTGAGTTAAAAGAGATAATAGACGATCTTGATAAAGATCCTGAGTTAGAAACGCAACTCATGGAACTTCTATCAAATTTGGACCTCTCTTCCGAAGAAGGAATAACTAAGGAAAAAAGTAAGCTCATACGGTTAATTCAGATATATCTATCTAGGATGAAAAATATTGATCATCATAATCTCAACAAACTACTAAGAAAGAGGGATAGAGCTATAACTGAGCATCTTGCAGCGCTCAGTCACTATCTTATATTTCAAAAAGCTAATGAATCTCAAGTTGTAGAAAAGAAGGGTTTTTTTAAGAAGCTTGAAGAAAAGCTCTTTGGTAGTATGAGTCAGTCAATGAAAAATCTAAAAGATGCTATTAAGCGATTTGTCGTTTATGAAATATATGAGATACAAAATCCTAAAAGAATTGCAGGGGAAAGCAAAATCAAAAATTTTGTCCATAATATGATTCTTGGGGGTTTTAAAAGAGCTAGTAAATATGAAGGGGGTCGTGCGTCTGATATAAAGCATTATAGAAGAGAATTTATAGAAAGCTTGGAGAGGCAACACAGAAGG